>NZ_JBEZEB010000035.1:0-84190 GCF_040648615.1 Catellatospora sp. NPDC049111
TGCTGGGCTGGTCGTTGCCCGGTGAGCCGCCCGCCGGGCTGCTGGAGCGGCTGTGCGAGCGCAACCCCTTCGGCCAGGGCGACGAGCGCACCCCGTGGCCGGAGCGCCGCCGGCCGCGCCGATCAGCGCGAGCTGCGCGCCGACGGCGGCGGTCTCGTCCTCAGGCACCGTGATCTCCAGCAGGACGCCTGCGACCGGAGACGGGATCTCCGTGTCGACCTTGTCCGTGGAGACCTCGAGCAGCGGCTCGTCGACCTCGATCGTGTCGCCGACCTGCTTGAGCCAGCGGGTGACGGTGCCCTCGGTGACGCTCTCGCCGAGCGCGGGCATCTTCACCGGGGTGGCGTCACCGGCGGGAGCCGCGGCGGGGGCAGCGGCGGCGGGAGCCGGCGCCGGTGCCGCCTCCTGGACCGGGGCGGCCGGGGCGGGGGCCTCGGCGGGCGCGGCGGCCGGAGCCGGTGCGGCCGCCGCCGGGCTCTCGCCCTCGCCGCCGATGATGGCGAGCTCGGCGCCTACCTCAGCGGTCTCGTCCTCACCGACGATGATCTTGCTGAGAATGCCGGCCGCCGGCGACGGGATCTCCGTGTCGACCTTGTCGGTGGAGACCTCGAGCAGCGGCTCGTCGACCTCGACCCGGTCACCCTCCTGCTTGAGCCACCGGGTGACGGTGCCCTCGGTGACACTCTCGCCGAGCCGCGGCATGGTTACCGATACCGGCATTGCTTCAGACTCCTCAGTTAAGTGCAGATCCGCAGTGATAAAAGGACGAGGTGAGCTTATTCGCTCAGTTGTGCGCGTGCAGCGGCTTGCCCGCCAGCGCCAGGTGCGCCTCGCCGAGCGCCTCGTTCTGCGTCGGGTGGGCGTGGATGAGCGCCGCGACCTCGGCCGGGAACGCCTCCCAGTTGACGATCAGCGAGGCCTCGCCGACCTGCTCGCCGATCCGGGCGCCGATCATGTGGATGCCCACGACGGGGCCGTCCTTCTGGCGGACCAGCTTCACGAAGCCCTGGGTGCCCAGGATCTTGCTCTTGCCGTTGCCGCCCAGGTTGTAGTTGTACGTCTCGACGGCGTCCGCGCCGAACTTCTCCTTGGCCTGGGCCTCGGTGATGCCGACCGACGCGATCTCGGGGTCGGTGTAGGTGACGCGCGGGATGCCCGACTCGACGATCGGGGCCGGGTTCTGCCCGGCGATCGTCTCCGCGACGAAGATGCCCTGGGCGAAGCCGCGGTGCGCCAGCTGCAGGCCGGGCACGATGTCGCCGACGGCGTACACGTTGGGCAGGTTGGTGCGCAGGCGCTCGTCGGTGATCACGAAGCCGCGCTCCATGGTGATGCCCTGGGCCTCGTAGCCGCAGTTGGCGGTGGCCGGGCCGCGGCCCACGGCGACCAGCAGCAGCTCGGCCTCCAGGGTCTCGCCGCCGGCGATGGTGACCTTCACACCGGAGTCGGTCTTCTCGACCTTCTCGAACGGCTTGCCGACCTTGAAGCCGATGCCGCGCTTGCGGAAGGTGCGCTCCAGCTGCTTGGAGATGTCCGGGTCCTCGGCCGCGACCAGGCGGGGCAGCGCCTCGACGATGGTCACGTCGGCGCCCAGCGACTTCCACGCGCTGGCGAACTCGACGCCGATCACGCCGCCGCCCAGCACGATCGCGGAGGTGGGCACCCGGTCCAGGGTCAGCGCGTGCTCGCTGGCGATGACCTTCTCGCCGTCCAGCTCCAGGCCGGGCAGGCTCTTCGAGTACGACCCGGTGGCCAGCACGATGTTGAGGCCGGTGACCCGCTGCCCGTTCACCTCGACGGCGTTCGGGGCGACCAGGGTGCCCTTGCCCTCGATGTAGGTGACCTTCGCGGACTTGATCAGACCCTGCAGGCCCTTGTACAGGCCGGCGACCACGCCGTCCTTGTACGAGTTCACGCCCGCCATGTCGATCTGGATCAGCTCGGCCTTGATGCCGATGTGCGCCGCCTCGCGGGTCTGGTCGGCGACCTCGCCGGCGTGCAGCAGCGCCTTCGTCGGGATGCAGCCCCGGTGCAGGCAGGTGCCGCCCAGCTTGTCCTTCTCGATCAGCGCGACGGACAGACCCAGCTGCGCCGCACGCAGCGCGGTGGCATAACCACCGCTGCCGCCGCCGAGGATGACTACGTCAAAGGTCTCGCTCACGATCGCTCCAAGGTCGCGTCATTGCCACTTCGCGTCACCGTGGGCCAGCGTGTGCTCAGCCCACACTCGGCCATCTTGTCACTGCGGGCGTGCTCCCGCGCACCGAGGTGCTCAAGGACACGTCTGGCTACTCTTGCCCGGTACCATGCGCACCGCAGAGGCACCTTCGGAGAGGAGCAGGTGTGGGTTGGTTCCGCCGCCGGGGCGGGTCCCCGGCAGATCGCCCGGCCAACCCGGCCGACGTCACCCATCTGGAGCAGTTCGCGCAGTCCCGCCGCGGCGTCGAGGCGTTCATCGAGCCCCGCACGACGGTGACCGGGACCACGGTCATCCTGATCGCCCACGACGGCGAGTGGACCCGCCGCCGCATGCCCAGCCCGACGGCGGTGCGCCAGTTCGCCCAGCGCCTGTCCATGCCGGTCTACGACGTCCAGCTCGTGGGCTACCCCCAGCGCATGCGCGATTTCAACGCCCGCCAGAAGCTTCGCCCGGCGGAATAAAGAAAGATCGCTGTCTCCGGTTGAAACCTGCGGTCGCACCGCAGATCATGACCGGAAACAGCGATCTTCACCCGCGAGCGGGCCGGATCAGCCGTTGGCCGCGATGTCGTCGACCAGGGCGAGCAGGGTGCGGACGGGGACACCGGTGCCGCCCTTGCTCCAGTGGCCGGTGGCCTCGCCGGAGTGGAACGACGGGCCCGCGATGTCGATGTGCGCCCACTCGACGCCCTCGGTGACGAACTCGCGCAGGAACACGCCGCCCTGCAGCATGTGGCCGGCGCGCTCCATGCCCGCGCTGACCTGCAGGATGTCGGCGACGTCCGACTCCATCGACTTGCGGATCTCGTCGGGCAGCGGCATCGGCCAGGTCGGCTCGCCGACCAGGTCGCCGGCGACCTTCGTGCGCTGGGCGAGCTTCTCCGAGCCCATCACACCGGCGATCTTCTTGCCGAGCGCGATGACCTGGCCGCCGGTCAGCGTCGAGGTCTCGATGAGGTAGTCGGGCTGGGCCTCGCAGGCCAGCGCGATGGCGTCGGCCAGGATCATGCGGCCCTCGGCGTCGGTGTTGAGCACCTCGACCTTCTTGCCGCTGCGCATGGTGATCACGTCACCGGGCCGGTACGCCTCGCCCGACAGCATGTTCTCCGCGATCGGGATGTACGCGGTCACCGCCACGGCGGGCCTGAGCTCGGCGATCGCGGCCATCGTGCTGGCCACGGCGGCCGCGCCGGCCATGTCGGACTTCATCTCCCACATGCCCTGGGCGGGCTTGATGGACACGCCGCCGGTATCGAAGGTGATGCCCTTGCCGATCAGCGCGACCTTGGCGGTCGACTCGGCCGGCGTGTACGTGATCTTCACCAGGCGCGGCTTGGCGGCCGAGCCCATGCCGACGGCGAGGATGCCGCCGAAGCCGCCCTCGATGAGCGCCTTCTCGTCGAGCACCTCGACGTCGAGCCCGGCCTTGCCGGCCAGCGCGGCGATCTCGTCGGCGAAGTTCGGCGGGCGCAGCAGGTTGGCGGGGGCGTTCACCCAGTCGCGGGTGCGGGCGACCGCGGCGGTGACCACACCGGCGCGCTTGAGCTCGGCGTTGGCGCCGGCCTCCTTGGCGTCGGGCACGAGCACCGACACCGCGGTGACCGGGTCCTTGCGGCCGGCGGCCGGCTTGCCCTTGTAACCGGTGAACCGGTACGCACCCAGCGCCGCGCCCTCCGCGACCGCGCGCAGGGTCAGCGCGCCGCTGTCGTCGGCGTCGTCGGACAGGGGCAGGGCCAGCACGACCTTCTTCGCGCCGGCGAGGGCGCGGACGGCGGCGGCGGTGGCGCGCCGCAGGGTGTCGGGGGCGGGCGCCGGGCCGGTGGGCTCGCCGCCCAGGCCGACGGCGACCAGCACGGGAGCGGTGATGGTGCCGAGCGTGGCGAGCTTGGTGACCTCGCCCGCGCCGCCGGTGGCCCCCAGCAGCGCCAGGGTGGCGGTCAGCTTGCCGTCGAACGCGGCGGCGATGCTCTCGGCCCCGGACGCCAGCAACAGCTCGCCGACCGCGCCCTCGGCGCCTTCCTGACTGTGTACGCCGATGACGACGGCGTCCACGGTGAGGTCGGCGGGGTCGGTGTCGGCGAGGCTCAGCGTGGGCAGAGCCGTGGTGGGCGTGGTCACAAAGTACTCCTGGTGGACGTGGGTTGCTGCGCCGATGCTAACGAACCCCAAACGCCAGGGTAAGTTGCGCTCATGACCGACATGGGTTCAAAAGACTCAGCCGACCTGCTCACATCGCCTTTGCACGATCGTCACACGGCGCTGGGGGCGAAGTTCGCCGCTTTCGGTGGCTGGGACATGCCGCTGGAGTACGCCGGGGGCGGGGTGCTCAAGGAGCACGCTGCCGTCCGCGAGGGCGTGGGCGTGTTCGACGTCAGCCACCTGGGCAAGGCGCGGATCACGGGGCCGGGCGCGGCGGACTTCGTCAACGCCTGCCTGTCCAACGATCTGGGCCGCATCAAGCCCGGCAAGGCGCAGTACACGCTGTGCTGCGACGACGCGACCGGTGGCGTGGTCGACGACATCATCGCCTACCTCTACGGCGACGACCACGTCTTCCTGATCCCGAACGCGGCCAACACCACCGAGGTCGTGCGCCGGCTGACCGCCGCCGCGCCCGCCGAGCTGTCCGTCACCAACGAGCACGCGGACTTCGCGGTGCTGGCGGTGCAGGGTCCGCGCTCGGCGGAGCTGCTGGCCGAGCTGGGTCTGCCCACCGACCACGAGTACATGAGCTTCGCCACAGCGGACCTCGACGGGGTCACCCTGACCGTGTGCCGCACCGGTTACACCGGCGAGCACGGCTACGAGCTGGTCGTCTCGTCGGCCGACGCGACCCGCGTCTGGGACGCGCTGTTCGGCGCGAGCGTGCCCGCCCGTGCCTGCGGCCTGGCCGCGCGCGACACCCTGCGCACCGAGATGGGCTACCCCCTGCACGGCCAGGACCTGTCGCTCGACATCACCCCGGTGCAGGCCCGCGCCGGCTGGGCCGTCGGCTGGAACAAGCCCGCCTTCTGGGGCCGCGACGTGCTCACCGCCGAGAAGGCCGCCGGCCCGCGCCGCACCCTGTGGGGCCTGGTCGCCAACGACCGGGGCATCCCCCGCGCCCACATGACCGTGCTCTCCGGCGACCAGCCCGTCGGTGAGATCACCAGCGGCACCTTCTCGCCCACTCGCAAGATCGGCATCGCCCTGGCGCTGCTCGACACCGCCGCCGGCCTGAGCGAGGGCGACACCGTCGAGGTCGACGTCCGCGGCCGCCGCAGCTCCATGACGGTCACCAAGCCGCCATTCGTGCAGCCGTCCGTCAAGTAACCCGCGACCCGGCCACTGATCCGCGACCCGGCCATGTGACCCGGCGACAGGCACCGGGCCGCTGCCGGTGCGGCTGACCGTGGGGTGAGCCCGTCGCGGTAACGCCGTCACGGCCGCCGGCCGTCGGTTTCCGGCTCGGCATCCGCACGGGCCGGACACGGACTGTGACGCCGACGACGGGACCATGCGCGTGAGCGGCTACATCTTTTTTGATGTGGCCACATCAAAAAAGATGTAGCCGCTCGGCGATGACTGTCCTGTCAGGGCTCCCGGACCGGCCGCCGAGGCGGCAGGCGGATTCGCGGCAGGGCAGACGAGCCGCCGGAGAGTGTTCGGGTGTGTCGGACAGCTGGCGGGGGCCGATCGCTGGTCCGTGCGCGGGTTCGCCGATGGCCTAGGGTGGTCGCCATGGCGGTCGCGTATGAGCAGGTGAGGGACTGGGTGCTCGCGCTGCCCGGGGGTGCCGAGGTGATGGTCGAGGAGTGGGGTCACCCGACGCTGCGGGTCGGCGACAAGATGTTCGCGTCCGGTATGCCGGGCAGCGACACGATGTCGGTGAAGGCCTCGAAGCAGGAGCAGGCGGCACTGCTCGCCGCGGCGCCCGAAGTGTACTCGGCGGCGGCTTACGTCGGGCGGTTCGGGTGGGTGCGGGTCGAGCTGTCCCGGGTGGACCCGGCCGAGCTGCGCGAGCTGGTCGTCGAGGCGTGGCGGCGGACCGCGCCGAAGAAGCTGGTCAAGCAGTACGACGCGCAGGCCTGATCGGTCGGCGGAGCCGCGCGGGGCGGATCAAGCCTGACCGTCGAAGCCCTTGGCCTCGCCCACGCGGCCCAGCCACGAGGCCGCCTCGTCGGCGGACAACACCTCGTCGAGCGTGATCGAGGCTGCCATCATCGGGTAGCGCCGGACGTTGTCCCAGCTCCGGGCGTAGGGCGGCGGGTCCAGGACGACCACGCGCACCCCGTCCAGCGCCGGGATGTCGGCGGGCACGCCCTCGTTCCAGATCCACGCGCCGTACGCGTCGACCAGGTTGAACGAACCGGTCACCTGGCCGCCGAACGAGGTGGCCGGCGCGTCCAGTGCCACCGCGGTCCAGGCCGGGTCGACCGACAGGCCCTCCAGCAGGCCGTCGGCGTCGTGTCCGGACAGGGTCGCGGCCAGCAGGGTGTGCAGCTGGAAGTTGTCGGCGATCCCGCCGATCGTCATGCGCCAGCCGCGCCCGGTAGCGCGGTGCAGCACCAGCAGCCGCTCCCCGTCGAGCACCGCCAGGAGCATGGCCAGCCAGGTCATGTCCTCGCGCTCGGGCTCCAGCGCCGACACCGCCGCCCGCAACGCCGGCTCGGCCTGGCAGGCCCGCCGTGCCGCGGCCGACTTCTGCAGCAGCGTGGTGGCGCAGCGCATCCAGGCCTGCAGCCCGAACCAGCTCTCGACGAGCCGTACGGCGTGGTCCGGCGGAATGGCCGCGTCGAGGCGCTCCAGGGTGGTCTCGAACTCCGCGGGGTCGGGCTCGGGGGTGCCCTCGCCGGGGAACTCGCGCGCCCACACGGCAGCGAACTCCGCCGACAGGCCCGCCACCTCGCTGAGCCGCTCACGCAGCACCGGGACCAGCGGCTCCGGTGACGCGCCGAGCTCGATCAGCGCGCCGCAGAGCACCGCGAACTCGCCGCCGAAGCCGGGCCCGAGCTCGCCGAGCAGGTCGGCGCAGGCGGTCAGGGCGGTGGTGAGCTCGTCCGCCGGGGCCGTCTGGGCGGCCTCCCACAGCTGCGCCGTGGCCGACTCGAAGGCCTCGATGTCGCGCTCGCGGCGGGCGCGCACCAGCGCGTCGCAGGCGCGGGCGAGCGGAGTGGCGGATTCGAAGATCATTCGCGAATGCTAGCGGGCCGCGGGTCAGAAGAGAATCAGTCCGATGGCGATCACCGTGGTCGCCGTTTCGGACAGGAAACCGAGCACGTCCCCGGTGACCCCGCCGAACCGGCGTACCAGATGGACCCGCAGGCCGGCCACGACGAGCAGCGAGGCGAGCACGGCGGCCGGGCCCTGCCACGGCCGACCCGGCACGGCCGGCACCGCGACCGCGGCGACCAGCAGCGTGGCCAGGGCGAGCGCGACCGGGGGCACCGTGCCCGCGACCAGGGCACCCATGCCACCCGGCCGCGCCGCGGGCACGCCCCGGCGGCAGGCCTCGGCGATCGCGAGCCGTCCACCCGCGACGGCCGCGGCCACCGCCGCCACCACCGCGGGCAGCGGCCGCGCCGTCAGCTGCGCCAGCGCCCCGACCTGCAGCAGCAGCACCAGGATCAGGGCGACCACACCGAACGGGCCGACCTCCGGCGACTTCATGATCTCCAGGGCACGCTCGCGCGAACGGTACGACCCCAGCGCGTCCACCGTGTCCGCGAGCCCGTCCAGGTGCAGCCCGCGGCTCAGCAGCCCGGCCAGGCCCACCGTCAGCGTCGCGGCGACCAGCGCGGGCAGTCCCGCCGCGAACGCCGCCAGCAGGCCGCCGAGCAGGGCGCCCAGCAGCGCGCCGACCACCGGGCCGAGTGCCATGGCCCGGCCGGCGACGATCCGGTCCAGGCTGCGCGGCCCGGCGACCGGCGCGACCGTGAACGTGGTCAGCGCCAGCCGCAGGCCGTCGAACCAGGACCCGCCGGTCGCCGGACCGTCAGTCCACGATGGAGGCGTCATCGGCGCGGGACACTGCCGGGTCGGTGGCGTCGTCCGGCTCGTCCTCGGGCTCCTGCAGGTGCGCGGGCGGCTCGTCGAGCAGCGGCGGC
The DNA here is from genome assembly GCF_040648615.1 of Catellatospora sp. NPDC049111. NCBI lineage: Bacteria > Bacillati > Actinomycetota > Actinomycetes > Micromonosporales > Micromonosporaceae > Catellatospora > Catellatospora sp. NPDC049111. The sequence goes on from NZ_JBEZEB010000035.1 coordinate 8,286, forward strand.
AGCGCGGGCAGCGACGCGGCCAGGGTCAGCGCCGAACGCAGCAGCGGCAGCGCCAGCAGCGCGCCCGCGCCCTCGCCGAGGCCGGTGTTCAGGTCGGTCAGCGGCGTCAGGCCGAGCACGTCGGCGGCGAGCACGGTGGTCGGGTGCCTGCCGGTGTCGGCCAGCGCGCACCACAGCCGCGACTGGCTGCCCAGGTCCCGGGCGACCAGCCCGGCGGCGACGCCGACCGGCCCGTCCAGCAGCACCGGCGTACGCCGGGCCGTCGCACCCAGGATCACGCCGGCCGCGACCGCCAGATCCGGCCCGCCGAGCTCGGTGAGCAGCTCCTTGGCCGGCAGCACCCGCCCACGGACCCGGTGCAGCGCGTCGCGCACCGCGGCGCAGCGCCGCATCCACGCGGCGTCGTCGACCGTGCCGTCGGCGCTGACCACCCGGGCCAGCAGACCGGGCACTTCCGCGCCGGTCACCGCGGACACCACCGCGGCGGCCGCGGCCTCGGCGCCGGCTCCGCACGAGCCCAGCACCAGCAGGTCCACCCCGCTGTCGACGGCCTCGTCGGCGAGCTGCCAGCCGTAGCGGAGCAGCCCCTCGACGGTTTCCTGCTCGGCCGCCGGGCTGTGCTCGATGGCCTCGGCCGTCGCCGTGTCGACGATCTGCAGGCTGACCCCGTGCTCGGCGGCCAGCAGCCCGATCGGGCCCTCGCCGCGGCGGGCCTGCGCCGCGAGCAGCGCCGCCCCGTGCGGGGTCTGCCCGGCGGCCGCGTCGCCCTCGTGGTTGCCGTGCAGCAGCAGCATCCTGGGCTGCTGCCAGGGCAGCGGCACGGTACGTCCCTGCGCTCCCGCCGCGAACAGCACGATCTCGGTCAGCCGGCCCAGGCCCGCGCCGGGGATGTCGAGCAGGTGCAGGTGGTCGCGGGCGGCCTCGCGGGCGTCGCCGTCGGGGATGGGCAGGTCCATGTTCGGCCCGATGACCACGCCCGTGGCCACGAGCGGCAGCGCCTGGGTGCTCTCGGTCAGCGCGGCCGACGGCCTCGGCGCGGCGGCGGCCGGGGTGAGCACCTCGGGGCTGGGGATCGCGGGAACGGATGGGATCGTCACGGTCGTCGGCGCACCGGCCGTGGTCGCGCCTGCGGCACCGGTGTCCGTGGCGGCGACCGCGGCCGCAGCGGCGCCTGCGCCGGTGGCAGCCGCGCCCGCCGCCGCACCGGCCGGTTGCGCGGTGGTGACGTGCGTGCCTGCGGCGTCCCCGCCGCGCAGCCAGACGGGCTGTCCCGCGACGACGAGGGCCACCGCGTCGCAGGCGGCGGCGACGGCCTGGTTGACCAGTCCCATCAGGTCGGCGAAGCGCACGCCTGCCTCCGACGGCGGCACGACGGACAGCCCGACCTCGGGGCTGACCAGCACCACCCGTGCCGCACACCCGGCTACGGCGGCGGCCAGCCGGCTGACGTGCACGCTCGCGTCGTCGCGGTCCAGCAGGTTCACGACCCAGCCGCCGAGGTCGTCGACGATCAGCGTGTCCTCGGCGGCGGCCTGCCCGAGCGCGTCGACCAGGGCGGCCGGGTTGCCGTACGTCTCGACGGTGATCCAGGAGTGCGGCCTGCGCTCGCGGTGCGCGGCCACCCGGTCGGCGAACGCCGGGTCACCGCCGTCCGCCAGGGCGGTGGCCAGGTAGCGCACCGAGCGCGCGCCCGACAGCAGCGATTCGGCGTACTCGCTCTTGCCGGAGCGAATACCGCCGAGCACCAGCACCCGTGCCCCGAAGTGTGGGGGCCAACCGTCATGCGACATGCCCGTACCTTATGACCTTCGGCGGCGGAGCGGGTCAGCGGATGCGCCGCCTGCGCGGCCGGATCACCGGCGGCGGATAAGCTGATCGTCATGACGTGGAGCTGGCGGTACGAGGACGCGGCAGGCAAGCCGGTCGAAGGCCCGAACGAGACGTTCAGCAACCAGGCCGATGCCGAGTCGTGGCTCGGCCAGACCTGGCGTGACCTGGTCAGCGCCGGCGCGGTGGAGGTGATCCTCGTCGAGGGCGACCGCGACGAGTACCGGATGAGCCTGCAGGGGGCCTGACCCCCGGAACCGTCGGGGGCCGTCCATGCGGGCGGCCCCCGACGTCACCTCACGGCCGCTCGGCGGGGGACACGGTCTTGGCCGGGTCCCGCTCCGTGATCGGCTCGACGATCTCGTCGATCGCCTTCATCAGGTCCGCGTCGAGCTTCACGCCCGAGGCCTTGACGTTGTCGTACACCTGCTCCGGACGTGTCGCGCCGACGATCGCCGACGAGACGTTCGGGTTCTGCAGCACCCACGCGATGGCCAGCTGGGCCATCGTCAGGCCCGCCTGCTCGGCCAGCGGCTTGAGCAGCTGCACCCGGGTCAGCACGTCCTCGTCGAGCCAGCGCGCGATGAAGCCCGCGCCCGACTTCTCGTCGGTGGCCCGCGAACCGGCCGGCGGCGGCTGGCCCGGCAGGTACTTGCCGCTCAGCACACCCTGCGCCATCGGCGACCAGACGATCTGGCCGAGGCCCAGCTCCTCGCAGGTCGGCACGACCTCGGCCTCGATGACCCGCCACAGCATCGAGTACTGCGGCTGGCTCGACACCAGCGAGATCTTCAGCTCGGTGGCCAGCGCGTGGGCGGCGCGGATCTCCGACGCCTTCCACTCCGAGACGCCGATGTAGTGCGCCTTGCCGGAGTGCACGATGTCGGCGAACGCTGTCATCGTCTCTTCCAGCGGCGTGGCGTAGTCGTAGCGGTGCGCCTGGTACAGGTCGACGTAGTCGGTCTGCAGGCGGGTCAGCGAGCCGTTGATCGACTCCATGATGTGCTTGCGGGACAGGCCCCGGTCGTTGCGTCCCGAACCGGTCGGCCAGAAGACCTTCGTGAAGATCTCCAGGCCCTCGCGGCGCTCGCCCTTCAGCGCGCGGCCGAGGACCGACTCGGCGCGGGTGCCGGCGTACACGTCGGCGGTGTCGAAGGTGGTGATCCCGCTGTCGAGGGCCGCGCGCACACACGCGTCGGCGGCGTCCTCCTCGACCTGCGAGCCGTGGGTGATCCAGTTTCCGTACGAGATCTCGCTGACGAGCATCCCGGAACGGCCCAAATGCCGAAACTCCATACGGAGACCCTATGCCGCCCGGTTCGGGACCCGCCATAGGGTGGATTGCTCTACAGAACCGGTTTCGTGTCGGCGAGCAGGCGGTCCAGCTCCTCCATGACGACCTGGCGGCTGGGCAGCTCCGGGTCGATGAACGGGCGGCCCTTGCGGTCCAGCGCGCCCCAGCGGCCGGACGGCCCGGCGATCAGGAACGCCACCGGGTGGATGACCAGGGCGGGGTGCACGGGCGGCACCACCACGGCGCCGGTGCGGTCTACCACGCCCTTGCGGCCGCCCGCGTCCACGATGGCCAGGCCCTCGTCGGAGAAGCCGTCGACGTAGCGGCCGTCGGTCAGCGCGGTCGCGAAACCGGTGAACTGGAACGGCACCACGGCCCGGCCCTGCTTGTCGACCGCGCCCCAGCCGCCCCGGCGCACCGCGGCCAGGCCGCGGCGGAACGGGCGCACGTCCTCGAAGCCGGTCGAGATGATGACCCGGCCCTGCTTGTCGATGGCGACCCAGTTGCCCGCGCCGTCGCGCGACACCCACGCCAGCCCGTCGGAGAACGAGCCCACGCCGAGCCAGCCGGCCCGGCCGTCGATGAGCCGGGTGCCCGCCTCGTCGATCAGCTCCCAGGTCTCCATCTCCGGGCGGCGTACCCACGCCGCGCCGTCGCGGAACGGCTGCACGTCGGCGAACGCGGGGGAGATCACCGTGCGGCCGTCGGACCCGGCGAAGCCCCAGCACTGCACCCGCTCGTCGAATCGCGGCACCGGCGGCTTGCTGACCTGCAGGATCTCGTCCATGCTGCGCGGGTACGGGCCCATGCCGTTCTCGGCGATCTTCATCGAGACGGCGTCCAGTGCCATCTCGGTGCGCGCGATCAGCTCCGGGTCCTCGACCTTGCGCAGTTCGAGGGCCTTCTCGAAGTGGTTGAACGCCTCCATGTAGCGGCCCTGGTCCAGGCAGGACCGTCCGGCGTGCTCGTGCATGGTGGCGCGCAGCCGGTCGGGCAGCTCGGTGGAGTTGGCCTCGGCGAACAGCTTGTCGGCCTCGGTGAAGTCGCCGCGCCACTGCAGCACGTGCGCCAGGCGGGCCTTGGCCAGCGCGATGCGGCGCAGCTCGCCGGTCGCCTCGGCGTGCACCAGCGCCATCTTGCCGTCCGACAGCGCCTTGGTCAGGTCGCCGAGGATGCGCGAGACCACGGCCCGCAGGCTGAGCAGCCGGGCCCGGGTCGGGTTGTCGGTGGCCGGGGTGAGCTTCTCGGTGAGCCGGTCGCGGATCTCCCGCAGCTCGTCCGGGTTGTCGACCAGCTCGCGCAGGGTCTCGTGGTGGAAGCGCCACTCGTACGCCGCCAGCACCTGCTCCGGGTCGGGACCCGCCTCCGGGGTGGCCTCCGGCTCCGGCTCGGCCGCCGCGGCGGCGGCCGCGGCCGCGTCACCGGTGACCGTCGCCGTGGTCGCCGCGGGCTCGGCGGCGGGCGTGGGCGCGGCACCCGGGCGGACCAGCGGGTGCAGCATCGTCGGGGCGGACAGCGCGGTGGCCGCGCCCGCCGCGCTCGCGGCGACGGGCAGCACCGTGTCCGGGGTGGCCACGGCCGGGGTCTGCGGCGCGGCCGGGGAGACCGGGTTCGCCGAGACCGGCGCGGCCGACACGGGCGCGGGGGAGACCGGTGCGGCCGCGGCCTCGCCGGTGACCGGTGCGGCAGCGGGAGCTGCGGCCTCGGCGGGAGCCGGCGTGTCGTCGGTGATGGCGGGAATCATGCCGGTGTCCGAGGTGGAGTGGCGTCCGCGGCGACCCGGCGCGGCCTGCGCCTGCTCGGCCGGCGCAGGCGCGGCGGCGGCCGTCGGAGCGGCAGCCGGGGTCGGCGCGGCGGGCTGGGCGGGAGACGTCGGGGCGGCCTGCTGCGCGGGCGGGGCTGCGGGTGGCGCGGCAGCCGCCGCGGCCTGCGGAACCTGCGGCGCCACGGGCTGGCCGGGCGCCTGCTGGCCGGGCGCGGGGGCATAGCCCTGCTGGCCCTGTCCGGGCGCGCCGGGGTGACCCTGCGGCGGCATGCCGGGCTGGCCGTAGACCTGACCCTGCGGCGGCTGGCCGGGACGGCCCTGCGGCGGACCGTACGGCGGCTGGCCCTGCGGGTGCCCGTAAGGCTGGCCCTGCTGGCCAGGGTGCGGCTGGCCGTACTGCTGGGGGCCGTTCGGGTGCTGGTTGGGGCCGCCGTAGACCTGCCCCTGCTGCGGCGGGCGCGGACCCTGCGGGCCGGGGCCCTGCTGCGGGTGGCGGCCCTGCTGGGGCGGACCGTACTGACCCTGCGGGCCGGGGCCCTGCTGCGGGTGCTGCTGGTGGGGGCCGCCGTAGACCTGCCCCTGCGGGCCGGGGCCGTTCGGGCGGTACTGCGGGCCGGGCTGCGGCGGCATCGGGCCGGGACGGCCGCCGCGCTGCGCGTTCGGGTCCCAGTTGCCCTGCCCCTGTTGCGGCGGACGCTGCCCGTTGGCGGGCGGGAACGGCCCGGGCGGGCCCTGGCCGGCCTGCGGCTGCCCGTACTGCTGGGGACCGTTGGGGTGCGGCTGGCCGGGGCCGTACTGGCCGGGCTGCTGCGGGCCGCCCTGCTGCGGCGCCTGCGCGTTGGCGGGCTGCTGCGCGGCGGGGTCGGGGGAGTCCGCGGGCGGGCGCTGTCCGGGCACGCGCGACCACGGCGACGTTGGCGTACCGGCCCAGGCCGGCGTGCCGCGGTGCCGCTCGTCGGTGCGCTCGTCGGTCACGCCCCACCTCGCCTGGTTCTGAGTCGCTTATGGCACAAATGCATCGCGAACCGGTTCGCCACGAAGGTATGGTCGCGCCCGGCCCGAAAAATGAATGCGGTTGCGAGTGGAGGGTACGGGGTGGGCTTCGTCACCGCCACTGCGGATCGGCTCACAATCCGAAACTTCACCGAGACGGCAGGGCTCTTCCGGACATTAGGCGCATCGGGATTCCGGCGATTCGCCACATACCGTCAGGCGACGGTGGCGGCCACCGCCACCAACACCATGTTCGGCTTCGTGCGCACCTACGTCATGCTGGCCGTGGCCGGCTCCGCGGCGGCGCTCGGCGGGCAGGCGGCCGGCTACGACGCCCCGCAACTGGTCACCTACGTGTGGGCCGGTCAGGGCCTGATCGGCGTGGTGGCCATGTGGGGCTGGACCGACCTGGCCGACCGGATCCGCTCCGGCGACGTCGTCACCGACCTGCTGCGCCCGGTCCACCCCGTGCTCGGCTACCTGCTGCCCGACCTGGGTCGGGCCGCGTACGCGCTGCTCACGAGGTTCGTCGTGCCGATCGCGGTCGGAGCGCTGGCGTTCGACATGTACCTGCCGCGCCGGGCCGCCACCTACCCCATGTTCGCGGTGTCGGTGCTGCTCGCGGTGCTGGTCTGCTTCGCCGGGCGGTACCTGGCCAACGCGGCCGGCTACTGGCTGCTGGACACCCGAGGCGTGCTGATGGGCTGGGCCGTCTGCGCCGGCATGCTCGGCGGACTGTACTTCCCGATCCGCTTCCTGCCGGACTGGGCGGCGACCGCGGTCTACCTGGGCACCCCTTTCCCGTCCCTGCTACAGGTCCCGCTGGACGTGCTGGTCGAACGGGACCCGCCCGCCGGGCAGCTGGCCCTGCTGGGGCTGCAGGGCATGTGGGCCGTGCTGCTGTTCACGGCGTGCGTCGTCGTCCAGCGGCGGGCCGAGCGGCGGCTGGTGGTGCAAGGTGGCTGAGCCCACGGCCTCCACTGCCGCGATCTACCGCCGCCTGATCGCCGCTCAGGTTCGGTCGCAGGCGTCGTACCGGGTGAGCTTCACCCTCGACCTGCTGACCAACGTCGTGTTCACCGGCGCCGACCTGCTCACCGTGCTGGTCGTGTTCCAGCGGGTGCCGCTGCTGGCCGGGTTCTCGCTGGGCGACGCACTGCTGGTGTTCGGGCTGTCGTCCCTGGCGTTCTCGCTGGCCGATCTCGCTGTCGGCAACATCGACCGGGTGCAGCGGCACGTGCGCACCGGGCTGCTCGACGCCGTGCTGATCCGCCCGCTGGGTGTGCTGTGGCAGCTGCTGGTGATGGACGTGGGCGTCCGGCGCGTGGGCCGGGTGCTGTCCGGGGTGGTGGTGCTCGCGATCGCGGTGCGCCTGGCCGGGGTGCCGCTCACGCCCGCCAACCTGCTGCTCCTGGCGGTCACGCCGGTGGTCGGGGCGGTCTTCTTCAGCGCCGTGTTCGTGGCCACCGCCACCGTGGCGTTCTGGTGGGTGGACTCCGGCGAGCTGAGCGCCGCGCTCACCTACGGCGGGCGGGACTTCACCTCGTACCCGATGACCGTCTACGGCGGCTGGTTCCGCCACCTGCTCGCCTTCGGGCTGGGCTTCGGCCTGGTGGCGTACTACCCGGCGCTCATCCTGCTGGACCGCCCCGACCCGCTGGGGGCCCCCGCCTGGCTGGGCTGGTGCGGCCCCCTGCCGGCAGTCGTCGCGGCGACCCTGGCCGCCCTGGTCTGGCGCACCGGGGTACGGCACTACCGCAGCACCGGCTCATGAACACCGACGGGAGGCACGGGGCGTGAACGTCATCGAGGCGCATGGGCTGCGCAAGGACTTCACCGTGCGGGTACGCAAGGGCCTGCTGCGCCGGGAACGGCGCGACGTCGCCGCGGTCGACGGCGTCGACCTGACCGTCCAGCGCGGCGAGCTGCTCGGCTACCTCGGCCCGAACGGCGCGGGCAAGTCCACGACGCTGAAGATGCTCACCGGCGTGCTGCACCCCTCCGGCGGGCGGGTGTCGGTGTGCGGGCTGACCCCGGTGCCGCAGCGCATCCTGCTGGCCCGGCGCATCGGCGTGGTGTTCGGGCAGCGCTCTCAGCTGTGGTGGGACCTGCCGCTGCGCGACTCGTACGAGCTGCTGCGCCACATCTACCGGGTGCCCGCCGCCGAGCACGCCGCCCGCCTGCGCCGCTGCCGCGACCTGCTGGAGTTGGACCCGTTCCTGGACACCCCGGTGCGCCAACTGTCGCTGGGCCAGCGCATGCGCGGCGAGCTGACCGCGGCCCTGCTGCACGGCCCCGAGGTGCTGTTCCTCGACGAGCCGACGATCGGCCTGGACGTGGTCAGCAAGCAGGCCGTGCGCGGCTTCCTGGCCGAACTCGGCGGGACCGGCGACACCACGATCGTGCTGACCACCCACGACCTGGCCGACATCGAACGGCTCTGCCGCCGCATCGTCGTCATCGACCACGGCCGCGTGGTGCACGACGGCGGCATCGACGCCCTGCACGCCCGCTACGGCTCCCAGCGCCGGGTGACCGTCGACTTCGACACCCCGCCCCCGGCCCTGCCCGACCTACCCGGCGTACACCTCGAAGCTTCCACCGGCCCCCGCCTCACCTTCACCCTCGACAACACCGCCTCCGTAGGCACCCTCATCTCCACCCTCACCACCCTCGGCAACCTCCGCGACCTCTCCGTAACCGAACCCGAGATCGAAGAAGTCATCGCCCGCCTCTACCGCTCCGAAGGAAGGGCACCTTCACAACGGAATCCGTAGAGGAAGGGCACCTTCTTAACGCGCCGCTGACTGTGCCGCTGGTGACATCCGCTTCCGGGAGCGGATCTTGTGCGGCTAGACTCGGGGGCGCACAGGGCCGCAAGGGGCGCGCTGGTTGGGTGGGACGGCGCGCATCAACCGCGCCGTACCCGGAGCAACAACATGCCTGCCCGTGCCTCCTACCGTGACCTCGTCCGGATCACCGGACCCTGGTTCCTCGTCCTCGCCTTCTTCGCCCGCCTGCCCGCCGCCATGGGCCCGCTCGGCGTGATCACGCTCGTCGTCGCCGCCACCGGCAGTTACGGCACCGCAGGGCTGGCCGCTGCCGCGTTCGGCGTCGGCGCGGCGCTCGGCGGTCCCGTCACCGGCAGCCTCGCCGACCGGTACGGCCAGCGCGCCGTCGGCATCGCCACCGCGATCGTCGACGCCGCCGCGTACGCCGCCCTCGTGTTCGCCGTCACCGGCGGCCTGTCCGCCGCGGTGCTGCCGCTCGCCGCGCTCGCCGGGTTCGCCATGCCGCAGGTCGGGCCGCTGGTCCGGGTGCGCTGGGCGGTGCTGCTCGGCGACCGGGGACAGCAGCGGCGGCTGCCCACCGCGATGGCGTACGAGGGAGCCGCCGACGAGGCCTCCTTCCTGGCCGGCCCGGCGCTGGTCGGCATCCTTGCCATGTCCGGCTGGGCGGGCGCGCCGCTGCTCGTCGGATCCGTGCTGACCGTGCTGGCGGCGGTGCCGTTCGCGCTGCACCGCACCGTGCCGCCCGTGCTGCGCGCACCCCGCGCGGATGCGCCGACCGGACCCGCTGCCGCCGAACCGGCCGACGCGATGCCGTTCTCGCGGGTGGCGGTGCTGGTCGCGGCCATGTCGGTGATCGGGATCGTGTTCGGGGCGACCCAGACCGGGGTGACCGCGTTCGCCGACTCGATCGGCTCGGCGGGCTCGGCCGGCCTGATCTACGCGGTGCTGGGCGTCGGCAGCGCCGTCGCCGGACTGGCCGTGGCCTGGCTGCCGGAGTCGCTCGGCCCGGTCAGCCGGTACGCCTGGTCGGCCGCCGCGCTCGTCGGGGGCAGCGCGGCGCTGCTGCTCGCCCACTCCACGCTCACCGCGCTGGCGGCCGTCGTCGTGCTCGGCGTCACCGCCGCGCCGTACCTGATCTCCGGGTACGCCCTGGCCGGCCGGCTGTGCCCGCCCCGCCGCGCCGGCATGGTGATGACCCTGCTGGCCAGTGGTGTCGTCGCGGGGGTCTCGCTGGGAGCGGCCGTCGCGGGCCGGCTCGCCGACGCGTACGGCTACCGCGGCGCATTCGTGGTGCCGCTCGCCGCCGCCGTGCTGGGGCTACTGCTGGCGGTGCTGGTCGCGCCGGGCCTGCGCCGCGCGGTGCACGCCGCGGACCGCGCCGATGCCGTGACCTCCTCGCACCCGGCATCCCGTTCCGTCGCCCTGACCTCGGCCTGAGTCCTGCGCACGCTTTCCGGCGACAGCGGGACGTGCTCCGGCGGAGCAGAGATCGCTGTTTCGGGTCAAAACCTCTGGTTGAACCGCAGGTTCTGACCCGAAACAGCGATCTTCATTCCGGGATGCTGCTGGTGGTCCTCGCGCTGGCCGCGGGCACCTACGCGACCCGCATCGCCGGAGTGCTGCTGCACGACCGGCTGGTGCTGCCCGAACGGCTGCGGCACCTGCTGCCGATCGCGGCGACGACACTGCTCGCCGCCCTGGTCGCCACGGCGGTGTTCACGGAGGCGGGACGGTTGTCCGTCGGCTTCGCGCGTCCGCTCGGCGTGCTGGTCGGCGCGGTCCTGGCGTGGCGGAAGGCGCCGTTCGTCGTGGTGGCCGCCGCCGCGACCGCGGCCCTGCTCCGGCTCGCCGGCCTGCCCTGACCGCGCCGATCCACCGGCCTGCCCTGACCGCGCCGATCCGCCGGCCTGCCCTGACCGCGCCGGCTCGCCGGCTTGCCCGCTGTTCGGCGATGCTTCGGATCGATCACGGTGCCAGGGTCGCGACACACCGTCGAACACGTCCACAGGTTCATGATCAACCCAAAGGTGGGTCAGAGCCAGCCTTGGGTGCGGGCGGTCTGGACGGCTTCCATGCGGTTGCGGGTGCCGGTCTTGCCGATGGCGGCGGAGAGGTAGTTGCGCACGGTGCTCTCGGACAGGTGCAGGCGGGTGGCGAGGTCGGCGATGGTCGCGCCGTCGGCGGCGCTGGCCAGCACCTCGCGTTCGCGTTCGGTGAGCGGGTTGGGGCCGGCCGCCAGCGCCGCAGCGGCCAGGGCCGGGTCGATGACGGTCTGCCCGGCGAGCACCCGCCGGATCGCCTCGGCCAACTCCTCGACCGGCCCGTCCTTGACCAGGAAGCCGCGCGCCCCGGCGTCCATGGCCCGGCGCAGGTAACCCGGTCGGCCGAAGGTGGTCAGGATCAGCACCTTGCACGACGGTGCGGCGGTACGCAGCTGCGCCGCGGCGTCCAGGCCGGACAGACCGGGCATCTCGATGTCGAGCAGCGCCACGTCGGGCGACGCCGCGACGGCGGCGGCCGCGACCTCGTCGCCCCGGCCCACCTGGGCCACCACCTCGATGTCGGGTTCCAGGCCGAGCAGCAGCGCGAGCGCACCGCGCATCATGCCCTGGTCCTCGGCGAGCAGCACCCTGATCACCGACGGCCCCCGGGCAGCACCTTGATCGGAAGCGGGCTCCGGCGGGCGGGCAGGCGGGTCATGCCGGGGCTCCGGCGGGCGCGGTGGCGCGCAGCACGAAACCGCCGCCGGACAGGTCCACGGTCGACAGCGTGCCACCGACCAGGGCCAGGCGCTCGGCCAGGCCGCGCAGGCCGTTTCCGGGCGACGTGTCGGCGGGGACGCCCCGGCCGTCGTCGCGCACCTCCAACTGCCAGTGGTCGGTGCGGCTGAGCGCGATCACGCACGAGCCGGCTCCGCTGTGCCGGATGACGTTGGTGGCGGCCTCGCGGACCGCCCAGGCGAAGGCGTCGTCGACGGCGGCCGGCATCGCCTCGGCCGTGGCCCGCACGGTCGGCTCGATGCCCGCGTCGGACAGCGCCGCGCCGGCCGTGGCCAGCTCGGCGGCGAAGGCACGGGCCCGGTACCCGCTCACCGCCTGGCGCACCTCGGCCAGCGCGGTGCGGCCGATCTGCTCGATCTCGGCGGCCTCCCGGGCGGCGGCGGCCGCGTCGCGCCCGGCGGTGCGGCGTACCACCTCGGCCTTGACGACGATCAGGGACAGGCTGTGGCCGAGCAGGTCGTGCAGGTCGCGGGCGAACCGCAGGCGCTCGCCCTCCACGGCGGCGCGGGCCAGCTCGTCGCGGGTCGCGCTCAGCTCGCGGATGAGGCGCATCATCCGGCGTACCACCATGATCAGTGCGCCCGCCATCACGGTGTTGAAGACCGACTCGGCGATCTCCTTCGCGGGCTCGCCGTGCAGCAGACCCAGCGCGATCTGCGCCGCGACCATGGCGGCCAGCCACAGGTACGCCCAGGGCAGCGCGTACAGCGCCACCCCGGCGGCGGCCAGGTAGAGCACCAGTCCTACCCAGCCACCGGGCTGCCCGCCGAAGGCGGCGGCCAGCGCCAGCCCGACGACCGTGACCAGCCCGAGCAGCGCCTGGTTGCGCACGCCGGGCCGGGCCGCGGAGCTGAACCCCTGCACGACGACGAACAGGTACAGCCCGACGAAGGCGGCCAGGCCCAGCCCGGCCACTACAGGTGCGGAGACGTCACCGGCCAGCACCGCGTGCGCGGTCGGGGCCAGCGGCCACAGCCACAGCGCGGCGAACAGCGCACCCCGGCGCTGCCCACGGCGGCGCGCCGCCGCGGCGGCCACCGAGCGGGTGCGACGAGGTCGCGCCCGCCCGGCTCAGGCCGTCCAGGAACCCCGACATCACCGCAGCGCCGCCGAGCGGCGGTAGGCCCACGCCGCGAGCCCGCCGAAGAGCACGGCCCAGGCCGCGAGGATGGCGACTCCGCCCACCGGCGGCGCCTGTCCGGCGACCACCGACCAGCCCAGCTCGGCGAAGCGGTTGCTGGGCAGCCAGGTGGCGATCGACGCGAGTACGTGCGGCATCACCGCGACCGGTACGAACAGCCCGCCGAGGAACGCCAGCCCGAACACGCCCAGCATGCTCACCGGCTGGGTCAGCTGCGGCGGCAGCGTGAAGCCCAACGCCAGCCCGAACGCGGCGAACGGCAGGCTGCCCAGCCACATCAGCACGACCAGCGCGACCCACTGCCCGGCGCTGAACGACACCCCGTACGCGAACGCCGCGACCAGGCCCACCGAGACCACCGGCGGGATCGCCAGCAGCGAGGCCAGCAGCGCCTTCACGGCGACCACCTGGGTCGGGGCGAGCGGCGTGATGCGCAACTGGCGCAGCCAGCCGGAGGCGCGCTCCTGGGACACCGCGATGCCGACGGACAGGGCGCCGACCAGCGCGCCGTACGCCGCCATGCTGACCATGAGGTACGCGGCGACGTCCACCCCGCCGACCTGGCCGGCGTCGCCGGAGCTGCCGCTGCTGATCGTGTAGATCAGCACCGGCAGCACCACGGTGAAGATCGCCATGCGCGGCTCGCGGATCAGGCGGCGCAGTTCGAAGACGAGATAGGCGCGCACGGTCACTCCTTGCCTGCGGCTGCGGTGAGGGACAGGAAGGCCTCTTCCAGGCCAGCGCCGGTGATCTCCAGGTTGCGCCAGGCGTGGCCGTCGGCGAGCAGGGCGCGCACGGTGGTGTCGGAGTCGTCGCAGCGCAGCAGGGCGCGCTCGCCGCGCGTCTCCGCCTCGACCACGCCGGGCAGCCGCCGCAGCACGTCCAGGTCGGTGCCCGCGCGGTCGAAGCTGACCGTACGCCCGCCGGTGAGCTGCCTGATGTCGGCTCCGCTGCCGTCGGCGACGACCCGACCCCGCGCGATCACGATCACCCGGTCGGCGAAGTCGTCGGCCTCTTCCAGGTAGTGCGTCGCGAACAGCACGGTGCGACCGGTGGCGGCGTAGCGGCGCATGGCCGCCCAGAACGCCTGGCGGCTCTCCACGTCCAGCGCGGCGGTGGGCTCGTCGAGCACGAGCAGTTCGGGGTTGCCGGCCAGGGCGAACGCGAAGCGCACCCGCTGCGTCTGGCCGCCCGACAGCTTGTCGAGGCGGCGTCCGGCCAGTTCGGTGAGGTCGGCCGTGGCCAGGATCTCCGCCGTGGGCAGCGGGTCGCGGTACAGCGCGCGGGCGAGTTCGACCAGCTCGCGGACCGTGGCGTTGGCGGCGAAGCCCGACTCCTGCAGCATCGCGCCGACCTGGCCGGCCCGCACCGCCTCGGTCGGGCTGCCGCCGAACACGCGTACCGTGCCGTCCGTCGGCTCCAGCAGGCCGAGCAGCATGTTGATGGTGGTGGACTTGCCTGCTCCGTTGGGGCCGAGCAGCGCCACCGTCTGGCCGCGGGCGATGGACAGGTCGATGCCGTCCACCGCCCTCACCGGGCCGTAGTTCTTCGCGACCGCTTGCAGCCGCACCGCTTCCGTCATGCGTCCGACGCTAGGCGGAGCCGGGACGGCCGGGCAGATCCGGCGATCCCGACTCCGGCAGGACAGATGTCCTAGGCCTTGGTGGGGACGACCGGGTCACCGATCTTGACCTGCGGGTTCGGCATGCGCATGCGGCGGAACGTGATGGCGCGCATGACCGCGTACATGTACAGCGAGCCCATGCGCTGCGTGGTCTTGGGGTAGTTCGCCTTGACCAGCTTCTTGATCTTCCGGCAGATGAAGACGCTGTCGACGACCACGGCCAGCGCCAGCAGCAGCCAGATCACGTTCGCGGCCAGCGCGATGCGGGGGTCGCGGACCTGGATCAGGAAGAAGATCAGGAAGGCGCCGCCGAAGAACCAGGTGCCGACGGTACGCCGGGAGTCGACGTAGTCGCGCACCAGCCGCCGCTCCGGTCCCTTGTCCCGGGGCAGCAGGTAGCGCTCGTCGCCCGCCTTCATGCCGGCCATGGACTCGGCCCGGTCGGCGCGCATCTTCTCGCGCTGGCGCTTCATCGCCTCGCGGCGGTTCGCCGGCGGCGGCTCGGCCTTGCGGCGCTGAGCCTCGGTGCGCTTCGGCGTCGCCTTGCCCTTGGCGGGCGTGTACGAGCGCGAGGCGCGCACGATCTCCGTGGCCTCCGGCTCTTCGGCCGGGGTCGCAGCGGAAACGTCGGTGGTCTTGCGGGAGAACAACGGCACGCAGCAAGGGTAGCCGACCCGCGGCCGCGGCCGACGGCCACCGCGTGGCGACCTGTGACGAACAGCTCCCGCCCAGCGCTGCGCCCCGCCCGGGGCGCGCTCGGCGCCCGCGCCTTGAACAGACGTTGGCCTATCTCATCGAGTTTTTGCAGATCAAACTCGATGAGATAGGCCAACGTCTACGAAAAACGGGGTGCCCGCGGGGGGGGGGGTGGCGGGGGCGGTGGGTGGACAAGCATGCGACGGGTGTCGTGGTGGTTCGGGGGCAGCCACGCTTCAGCCATTCCACGAAAAACGGGGTGCCCGCGGGGCGGGTGGTGCCGGTGGGGCGGGATGGTGCGGGAGGGGTCAGCGGGAGACGGTCGCGCCGAGGCCGGCGAGCTTGGCCTCGAAGTCCTCGTAGCCGCGGTTGATCAGGTCGACGCCGTGCACCCGGGAGGTGCCCTCGGCGGCCAGGGCCGCGATGAGGTGGCTGAAGCCCGCCCGCAGGTCCGGGATGACCAGGTCGGTGGCGTGCAGCTTGGCCGGGCCGGCGATGACGGCGGAGTGGCGGAAGCCCATCCGGCCGAACCGGCACGGGGTGCCGCCGAGGCAGTCCTGGAACACCTGGATGTGCGCGCCCATCTGGTTGAGGGCGCTGGTGTAGCCGAAGCGCTTCTCGTACACCGTCTCGTGCACCACGGACAGGCCGTTGGCCTGGGTCAGCGCCACGACCAGCGGCTGCTGCCAGTCGGTCATGAAGCCGGGGTGCACGTCGGTCTCCAGCGCGACGGGGCGCAGGTCGCCGCCGGGGTGCCAGAAGCGGATGCCGCCGTCGACCGGGTTGTCGTCGATCTCGAACTCGCCGCCGATGGACCGGAACACGTTGAGGTACGTCGTCATGTCGGCCTGGCGGGCGCCCTTGACGGTGATGTCGCCCCGGGTGGCCAGCGCGGCCGAGGCCCAGCTGGCGGCCTCGATGCGGTCCGGGATGGGGCGGTGCGTGAACCCGCCCAGGCGCGGCACGCCCTGGATCTCGATCACCCGGTTGGTGTGGACTTTGATGATCGCGCCCATCTTCTGCAGGATGCAGATCAGGTCGATGATCTCGGGCTCGACCGCGGCGTTGCTCAGCTCGGTGACGCCCTCGGCGCGCACGGCGGTGAGCAGGATCTGCTCGGTCGCGCCGACCGACGGGTAGTCCAGCTCGTACTTGATGCCGTGCAGGCCGTCCGGGGCGGACAGGTGCAGGCCTTCCGGGGTCTTGTCGACGACGGCACCGAAGCGCCGCAGCGCCTCCAGGTGGTAGTCGATCGGGCGCGGGCCGATGTGGCAGCCGCCCAGGTCCGGGATGAACGCGTGGCCGAGCCGGTGCAGCAGCGGGCCGCACAGCAGGATCGGGATCCGGCTGGAGCCGGCGTGCACGTTGATCTCGTCGATGCCGGCGCGCTCGACGTTGGAGGGGTCGAACAGCAGCTCCCCGTCGAGCTGGCCGTTGCTCACCTTGACGCCGTGCAGTTCCAGGAGACCGCGCACGATCTCCACGTCGCGGATGCGCGGGACGTCGTACATTCGGCTCGGGCTCTCGCCCAGCACGGTGGCGACCATGGCTTTGGAGACCAGATTCTTGGCCCCGCGGACCCGCACCTCGCCCTTGAGCGGGCTACCTCCGCTGACGATGAGCACGTCGTCCGACAAGGCGACCTCCTGGGTGTGGCGCGAGTGAAAAGCAAACCCCGGCAGCATAGCGCTGCGTGATGTGTGACGGAACACGGGAAGCTTAAATGAGTACGAGCACCGCGATTCGGACGCGGTGCTCGCACTCAGAGTAATCAGTCGCCTACGGCAGTGCCAGCATCTGGTCCAGCGCCACCCGAGCGTGGTGCGCGGTGTCGGGGTCGACCGTGATCTGGTTGGGCACCCGGCCCGCGACCAGCTCCTCCAGCGCCCAGACCAGGTGCGGCAGGTCGATGCGGTTCATCGTGGAGCAGTAGCAGACCGTCTTCTCCAGGAACATGACCTGCTTGTCCGGGTGTGCGGCGGCCAGCCGCCGGACCAGGTTCAGTTCGGTTCCCACGGCCCACGCGGAGCCGGGCTCGGCCGCCTCCAGCTTCTTGATGATGTACTCCGTCGAGCCCACGTAGTCGGCGGCGGTGACCACCTCGTGCCGGCACTCCGGGTGCACCAGGATGTTGACGCCCGGCACCTGCTCGCGCATGGCCTGCACGTTCTCCAGGGTGAACCGGCCGTGCACCGAGCAGTGCCCACGCCACAGGATCATCTTGGCGTCGCGCAGCTGCTGGTCGGTCAGCCCGCCGTTGGGCTTGTGCGGGTCGTAGAGCACGCAGTCGTCGAGCGAGTAGCCCATCTCCAGCACCGCGGTGTTGCGCCCCAGGTGCTGGTCCGGCAGGAACAACACCTTCTCACCCTGGGCGTACGCCCAGTCGAGCGCGCGCTTGGCGTTGGAGGAGGTGCAGACCACGCCGCCGTTGCGGCCGACGAAGCCCTTGATGTCGGCGGAGGAGTTCATGTAGGTGACGGGGATTACGGAGTCCGCGATGCCGAGGTCGCTCAGCAGGTCCCAGCACTGCTCGACCTGCTCCAGCACGGCCATGTCGGCCATGGAGCAGCCCGCGGCCAGGTCCGGCAGGACCACGCGCTGGGTCTCGGAGGTGAGGATGTCGGCCGACTCGGCCATGAAGTGCACGCCGCAGAACACGATGAACTCGGCGTCGGGCCGCGCCGCGGCCTCGCGGGCCAGCTTGAACGAGTCGCCGGTCACGTCGGCGAACTGGATGACCTCGTCGCGCTGGTAGTGGTGGCCGAGGACGAAGACCCGGTCACCGAGCGCGGCCTTGGCGGCGGCGGCACGCTCGACCAGCCCGGGGTCGCTGGGCGCGGGCAGGTCGCCCGGGCAGTCGACGCCGCGTTCGGAGTTCGAGTCCTTGCCGCGGCCGAGCAGCAGCAGTACGGGAGCAGTCACGCCTCCCATCGTCGCACCAACCGGGCGCGGCAGGCTCGCCCGCACGGCTGTGGCCTGCCCCACGGCGCCCGGCGGCGGCCGGGGCGTGGGACGCGGTCACGCCGGTCGCCCATACGGCCGGGGCGGGTCACTATCGTGCAGCCCATGCGAGTGTTGATCTGTCCCGACAAGTTCGCCGGCACCCTCACCGCGGTGGAGGCGGCGCAGGCCGTCGCCGAGGGCTGGCGGGAGGCCGCGGTGGCCGACGAGCTGATCTGCCGCCCCATCGCCGACGGCGGCCCCGGCTTCGTCGAGGTGCTGCACGCCTCGATCGGCGGCGAGCTGGTCGAGGTCGACACGACCGACCCGCTGGGCCGCCCGGTGCTCGGCGCGGTGCTGCTGGCCGGGGACGAGGCGGGCACGGCGTACGTGGAGAGCGCCCAGGCCTGCGGCCTGCACCTGGTCGAGCCGGGGGAGCGGGACCCGAAAGTCACCTCCTCGTACGGCCTCGGCGCGCTGATCGAGGCCGCGCTCGCGCACGGGGCCCGGCGTGTGGTGATCGGGCTCGGCGGCTCGGCCACCAACGACGGCGGCGCGGGGCTGCTCGCGGCCCTCGGCGCGGTCGGCCTGGACGCCGCGGGCGAACCACTGGCCCCCGGCGGCGCGGCCCTGACCACCTGCGCGTCCCTCACCCTCGGCGAAGGGGCCGGCCCGCTCCCGGACGGCGTCGAGCTGATCGCCGCGACCGACGTGGACAATCCGTTGACCGGCCTGCACGGCGCGTCGGCGGTGTACGGCCCGCAGAAGGGCGCGACCCCGCAGGACGTGACGCTGCTCGATGCCGCCCTGGCCAACTGGGCCGCGGTGCTGGAGCGCGAGCTGCCCGGCTGCCCCGCGAAGCTGGCGGAACTGCCCGGCGGCGGCGCGGCGGGCGGCCTCGGCGCGGCGATCCTGGCCCTGGGCGGCACCGTCGCCTCCGGCATCGACCTGATCCGCGAGCTGACCGGCCTGGACGAGGTGCTGGAGAACGTCGACTTGGTGATCACGGGCGAGGGCTCCTTCGACCACCAGTCGCTGCGCGGCAAGGCGATCTCCGGCCTGGCCGGCGCGGCCCGCGACCTCGGCATCCCGTGCGTGGTGCTGGCCGGCCGGGTCACCACCGGCCGCCGCGAGCAGGGCGCGGCCGGCGTCACCGAGGCCCACGCCCTGGTAGACCACTTCGGCAGCGTCGACCTCGCCCTGGCCGAACCCGCCCGAGGCCTCCGCGAACTCTCCGCCCGCCTGGCCCACCAGTGGTCCCGCTGACCCGAAGCAAAGGAAGGGCACCTTCCCATCGCTACGCGTAGAGGAAGGTGCCCTTCTTAACACCGGTGGCGGCGATGATCGCCGGTCGGCGGTGAAACCTCTGGTCAGGCCGCACCTTCTGACACGAGATACCGATCATCCTCACGCGTCGCCCGGTTGCCGGCGTGGCGGCCGGGCCGCCGACCCAGCACGGCGGCCAGCAGGCCGAGCAGCGAGATCGCGGTGACCAGGCCGATGGCGGGCACGAAGGTGTCCGGCAGGCGGCCCGGCTCGATGGCCCCGCCGCCGACCACCGCCGACGTGACGGCCAGCGCGATCGCCCCGCCGACCTGGAACGAGCTCTGCACCAGCCCGGAGGCCAGCCCCTGCTCGTCGTCGGCGACGCCGTTGGTCGCCTGCACGTTCAGGGCGGAGAAGCTCAGCGCGAAGCCCAGCCCGAGCAGCAGCGCGGTCGGCAGGATCACGGTGAGGAACTCCGGCTCCGGCCCGGCCCGCAGGAACAGGGCGTACGCGGCGACGAACGCGACCATGCCCAGGGCGATCAGCCGCCGGGTGCCGTACCGCGTGATCAGCCTGCCGACGACCGGGCCGGAACTCGCCACGATGATCCCGGCGGGCAGCAGCGACAGCGCCATCTGCAGCGGCGACCAGCCCAGCACGGTCTGCAGGTACAGCGCGACGATGAACTGGAAGCTCAGGTAGCCGCCGGACACCGCCATCGCGGTGAGGTCGGCCCGGACCAGGCTGCGGTTGGCGAAGATGCCCAGCCGCACCAGCGGGTGCGCGACCGTGCGCTCGGCGATCACGAAAGCGGCGGCGAGCGCCACGACCAGGGCCAGCGAGCCGAGGGTGCGCAGCGAGGTCCAGCCCGCCTCGGGCGCGTTGACGACGGTGAACACGAGCAGCAGCAGCGCGCCGGTGGAGGTGGCCGCGCCGAGCACGTCGTAGCCGCCGGGGTTGCGCGCGCCGTCGCGCGGGATCAGCCGCAGGCCCGCGATCAGGGCGAGCACTGCCAGCGGCGCGGGCAGCAGGAAGGTGACCCGCCAGTCGATCTCGGTGAGCAGGCCGCCCAGGATCAGGCCGGAGGAGAAGCCGCTGGCCCCGAAGACGGTGTAGATGCCCAGCGCCCGGTTGCGCACCGGTCCCTCACGGAAGGTCGTGGTCAGAATGGACAGGCCGGCCGGCGCGGTGAACGCCGCGGCCAGGCCCTTGACGAACCGGGTCGCGATGAGCAGCGTGCCGTCCTCGACCAGGCCGCCGAGCACGGACGCGCCCGCGAACACGGCGAGGGCGATCAGCAGCACCCGGCGGCGGCCGAGCAGGTCTGCGGTGCGCCCGCCGAGCAGGAGCAGGCCGCCGTAGCCGAGCACGTAGCCGCTGACGATCCACTGCAGCGTCGCGGTGGACAGGCCCAGGTCGGACTGGATGGCGGGCAGGGTCACGCCGACCATCGAGACGTCGAGGCCGTCGAGGAAGAGCACCGCGCACAGCACCAGCAGCGTGCCCCACAGCCGCGGGGTCCAGCGCTGGTCCGCGGGGGCCGGAGAGGAGGTGCCAGGGGCAGGTGGCGACAGCGTCGTGGTGGAGGACATGCTCGGTACATTAGTTGCACGTGCATTGAATGCGCAAGCATAAAATGCGTTCACATTTACTGCACCTGCATGTTATGCTCCGGGCATGCCCGACGAGGTGGCCGTGAAGGCGTGGCGAGAGCTGTCCCGGCAGTACGCGGCTCTCTCCTGCGCCCTGGAGAGCGCGCTGCAGGAGCAGCACCGGCTCGGCATGAGCGAGTTCGAGGTGCTGGACCGGCTCGTCGGCGCGACGGACTGCACCGGGCTGCGCATGCAGGAACTCGGCGAGCAGATCCACCTCAGCCAGAGCGCGCTGTCGCGCACCGTCGCCCGGCTGGAGAAGGACGGGCTGGTGGAGCGGCAGCTCTGCACCTCCGACCGGCGCGGGGTGTTCGTGCACCCCACCGACGCCGGGCGGGAACGGCACGCTGCGGCGCGGCCCACCCACCGCGCAGTCATCAACACCACACTGGGGCAGTAGCCCGTGAGGCGCTCTGGGGAATCAAACCGGGGCGCGCTAGCGTTACCTCGAAGGATTATCAGCACTTCACGCTTGGGGAGCACCACGTGACGACGCCCGACATCTCGACGCCCGACAGCAAGACGGACACCACCGGCATCAACCTCACCGAGGTCGCGGCCGGCAAGGTCAAGGCTCTGCTGGAGCAGGAGGGTCGCGATGACCTCCGGCTGCGGGTCGCGGTTCAGCCCGGTGGCTGCTCCGGCCTGCGTTACCAGCTCTTCTTCGACGAGCGCGAGCTCGACGGCGACATCGTCAAGGAGTTCGGCGGTGTCGAGGTCGTCGTCGACCGGATGAGCGCGCCGTACCTCGCGGGCGCGACCGTCGACTTCGCCGACCGCATCGACGCGCAGGGTTTCACCATCGACAACCCGAACGCCGGCGGCTCCTGCGCCTGTGGCGATTCGTTCCACTGAGCCTTCATCGCCGCCCGCTGTGGGCGACGACACAAGCGGCACTCCGGCCATGCCGGAGTGCCGCTGTCGTATGTGCGTCAACCGGTACGCTTTCCGCGCCCATCTTTCGCCGACCTGAAGGTCAACCATGAAGATCTGCGTTACCGGATCGATCGCCACGGATCACCTGATGCACTTCCCGGGCCGCTTCGCGGACCAGCTCATCGCCGACCAGCTGGACAAGGTCTCGCTGTCGTTCCTGGTCGACGACCTCGTGATCCGGCGTGGCGGCGTGGCGGCGAACATCGCCTTCGGCCTGGCCAAGCTGGGCCTGCAGCCGACCCTGGTCGGCGCGGTCGGCGCGGACTTCGCCGACTACCGCTCGTGGCTGGAGCGCAACGGCGTCGACTGTGACTCGGTGCACGTCAGTGAGGTAGCGCACACCGCCCGCTTCGTCTGCACCACCGACGAGGACCTGTGCCAGGTCGCCTCGTTCTACGCCGGCGCCATGAGCGAGGCCCGCAACATCGAGCTGTCCCCGGTGCACCAGCGCCTGGACGGCCTCGACCTGGTCATCGTCGGCGCGAACGATCCGGTGGCGATGGTGCGCCACTCGCAGGAGTGCCGCGACCGGGGGTACGCGTTCGCCGCCGACCCGTCGCAGCAGCTGGCCCGGATGAGCGGCGACGACGTGCTGCAGCTCATCGACGGTGCGCAGTACCTGCTCACCAACGAGTACGAGAACTCGCTGCTGGAGCAGAAGACCGGCCTGACCTCTGACGAGGTGCTGGAGCGGGTCAAGGTGCGGGTCACCACGCTGGGCAAGAACGGCGTCCGGATCACCGGCCGCGACTTCGCGCCGATCCACGTTCCGGTCGCCCGCGAGATCCAGGTGTACGACCCGACGGGCGTCGGCGACGGCTTCCGGGCCGGCTTCTTCGCGGCGCTGTCCTGGGGCCAGGGCCTGGAGCGGGCCGCGCAGGTCGGGGCGCTGCTGGCCACGCTGGTCCTGGAGACCGTCGGCACCCAGGAGTACGAGGTCGAGCCGGACAACTTCCTCAAGCGCCTGGCCGAGTCCTACGGCGACGCCGTCGTCGCCGACATCCGGCCCCACCTGAACTGACCTGCCCGGAAGGGCGATCGACGTCGGCGTGGGGCGTTGCCCCGCGCCGACTTTGCTCTGCACCCATTCGCTTGCTCTGCACCCGAATACGCAACGGAGCAGCGCCGTCGAGCGGGCGCCGTGTTGCGTCGGTGGGTGCAGAGCAAGCTTTTGGGTGCAGAGCAAATGCGCACGGGACCGATACCTGGCCAGGCGCGGAGCGGACTCAGCTGAGGCGGCGGACGTCGAACGCGGGGGAGCCGTCGACGGAGACCGCGCCGAGGTATTCCTGGGCACGCATACGGCACCACGCGGGGACGTCCACGGCGGCGGCCGGGTCGTCGGCGAGCACGCGTACGACCGCGCCGACCGGCACCGACGGCAGGCGCTTCGCCAGGGCGATCACCGGCAGGGGACAGCGCTGCCCCAGACAGTCCAATACGTCGACCGGGGTGTCCGGGTTCACATGCCCACCTCCGCCCGCAGCGCGGCGACGATGCCGGGCAGTTCGGCGAGGAAACGTTCCACCTGGTCAGCGGTGGTGTCGCGGTGCAGCGACAGCCGGATGTTGCCGTGGGTCAGCGCGCCCATCGCGGCGAGCACGTGACTCGGCCGCAGGGTGGACGACGTGCAGGCCGAACCGGAGGACACCGCGAAACCGCGCCGATCGAGGGCGGTGAGCAGTGCTTCGCCGTCGACGTACAGGCAGGAGAAGGTGACGATGTGCGGCAGCCGGTCGGCCGGGTCGCCCACGATCTCCACGTCGGGAACGATCGCCGCGACGGTGGCGCGGACGTGGTCGACCAGGCCGGACAGGCGTCTTGATTCCTGTGCCGCGGTCTCGTGCACCGCGTGCAGCGAGGCGGCCGCCGCGAGGATCGCGGGCAGGTCGGGCGCGCCGGGGAAGCGGCCGGACTCCCGGTCGTCGGCCGGGTAGGGCGACACCCAGCGGGTTCCTTTGCGCACCACCAGCAGGCCGACCCCGGGCGGACCGCCCCATTTGCGGGCCGAGCCGGTCAGCAGGGACCAGCCGTCCGGCACCGGGACCCGGCCCAGTGACTGGGCGGCGTCGACATACAGCGGCACACCCGCCTCGCGGCACGCGGCCGCCGCGGCGGCGACCGGCTGCACCGTGCCGACCTCGTGGCTCGCGCTGATCAGCGCGGCGAGCGCCGCCCCGGGCGCGGACACGGCCGAGGTCCAGGCGTCGAGGTCGACCCGGCCGAGCAGATTCACCGGGACCTCGGTTTCGGTGCCGCCGTCGCGTACGTGCCGCTCGCCGGCGTGCAGCACAGCCGAGTGCTCGATCGCCGAGCGGACCAGGGTCGCCCCGGCGCGGCGCCGCCCGGCCAGTCCACCCAGGACGGCGGCGTGCGCGGCGGTACTGCCGCTGCTGGTGAAGGTCAGCTCGTCCGGGCGTACCCCCAGGACCTGCGCGATCGTGGCGCGGGCCGCGTCGAGCAGCAGGCGGGCGCGGCGGGCCTGCGTGTAGAGCTTGCCCGGGTCGGCCCAGCCGTCGTCGAGCGCGCCGAGCAGCGCCTCGCGTGCGGCCGGGTGCAGCGGCGTCGCCGTCGCCGCATCGAAATACGCGCCGCGCACGTCTTCGCCCTGATCGATTGGTCCGGCCTGCCGGGGATCTCCCACCCCTCGACGGTATCGTGATCTAGCGGTGACGGCAGTCGTCGCCGTCACCGAATCCCGCGGACACGCCGGATCACCGGGCCGACCCCAGGCCCGGCCGGGGCCCCGGGGTGAAGTACTCTGCGACCGTCGGTCACGCCCCTCACCGGTGCGTCCGAAGGTGGCGCTGCTAAGGGAGGCAGGAGCAGGTGGTCGCAACACGAGCCCGCAGGCGAGCCGTCGGCTTGAGCGCGATGTCGGTGGTCCTGGTGACCCTGCTCGCCGGCTGCAGCATCAACAACATCGGTGCTGCGTTCGACGGATTCGGCTGGCCCGAGGGCGGCATCACCCAGCAGTCCGAGCGGATGTACGACCTGTGGGTCGGCTCGGTCGTCGCGGCGTTCGCCGTGGGCTTCTTCGTGTGGGGTCTGATCTTCTGGTGCGTGGCGGCCTACCGCCGCAAGCGCGGTGACGCCGACCTGCCCACGCAGACGCGGTTCAACCTGCCGATCGAGATCCTCTACACGGTGCTGCCGTTCCTGGTGATCGCGGTGCTGTTCTACTACACCGCCGTCGTGCAGACCGACGTGAACAAGCTGACCAAGAACCCGGACGCCACCGTCGAGGTCGTCGCGTTCAAGTGGAACTGGCAGTTCAACTACCTCTCCAGCCCCGAGGTGGACGCGGAGAAGGTCGAGAGCACGCCCGGCGACAGCAACTACATCCCGGTCGTGGTCGTGCCGGTCGGCAAGACGGTGCGCTTCGTCGAGCACAGCAACGACGTCATCCACTCGTTCTGGGTCCCGGAGCTGCTGTTCAAGCGCGACGTGTTCCCCGGCAACGTGATCAACCAGTTCGAAGTGAACATCACTCAGGTGGGCAGCTACGTCGGCCGGTGCGCCGAGCTGTGCGGCACGTACCACTCGATGATGAACTTCGAGCTGCGGGCCGTGACGCCGGAGAAGTACGCGCAGTTCGTGGCGGCGCTGAAGGCGGGCAAGAGCACTCCCGAGGCGCTGACCGCGATCGGCGAGACGCCCTACGCCACGACGACGACTCCGTTCCCGACCCTGCGCACCGCGAACTGAGGCTGGAGACATGAAGACCGAATACCGCATCTTCGTCGGCGTCGCGCTGTTCCTGATCGTCGCCGCGGTGGTCTACGGCTGGTGGACGGACCTGTCCATGGGCGGGATCGAGTGGATCGGCACCACCGCGCTGGCGCTGTCGTTCCTGCTCTGCCTGATGTGCGGCGGCTACTTCTGGTTCGTCTCGCGCCGCATCGACCCGCGCCCGGAGGACCGGCTCGACGCCGAGATCGCCGACGGCGCCGGCGAGCTGGGCTTCTTCAGCCCGGGCAGCTACTGGCCGTTCGGCATCGCGATGTCGGCGCTGATCGCCTCGCTCGGCCTGGTGTTCTGGATGTGGTGGCTGATCGCGCTCGGCATCGTGTGCGTGCTGCTGTCCACCTCGGCGATGCTGTTCGAGTACTACACCGGCACCCGCCGCACCGCGGAGCACTGATCCTCCGCACCGAAAGCAAATGAAACCGGCCCCCTCCACAGCGGAGGGGGCCGGTTTCATTTCGTGAGTCTGCGCTACTGGGCGTACTTGGCAGCCGAGGCGGCGGCGATCCAGCGTTCCAGGGCCGCGGCCGCCGCGCCCGAGTCGACGGCCTCCGCGGCGCGGCGCATGTTCGCGTGCAGCGCGTCGGTCAGCTCCTCGACCAGCGAGTCCGCGTCGGCGGCTCCCGCGCCCTTGACCGCCCAGTCGTGGGCGGTCAGCCCGGCGGCGGTGTTGACGAGCACGGCGTCGCGCACCGGGCCGGTCTCCCCGCCGAGCAGGCGGCGCACGACGTCGGCGTTGAGCGACACGTCGCCGCCGCGCAGGTCCCCGGGAGCGGAACGGGCCACGCCGAGATCGGCGGCGTCGATCGTGAGTGGGGTGACGCGCCCGCCACGAGCCACCCAGACGCGCGTGGGGGCGGCGGTGGTGAACTCGTCCAGGCCGTCCTCGCCGCACAGCACCAGGGCCGTGTCGCCGCGGTCGGCGAACACCTGCGCCATGACACCGGCCATCCGGACGTCGGCGCAGCCGATCGCGCCCGCGCGGGGCCGGGCGGGGTTGGTCAGCGGGCCGAGGAAGTTGAACGCGGTGGGCACGCCCAGCTCGCGGCGTACTCCGCCGGCGTGGCGCAGGCCCTGGTGGAACGTCGCGGCGAAGCAGAACGTGATGCCCGCCTCCTCGGCGACCGCGGCCACCTGCTCCGGGCTGAGGTCCAGCGGGATGCCGAGGAACTCCAGCACGTCCGCCGTGCCGCAGGAGGAGGAGGCGGCGCGGTTGCCGTGCTTGACCACGCGCGCGCCCGCGCCGGCGGCCACGATGGCGGACATCGTCGAGATGTTGACGGTGTGCGCCTGGTCGCCGCCGGTGCCGACCACGTCGAGGGTGGCCGTGCGCTGCTCGTCGGTCTGCGGCAGCGGGGCCGCGTTCGCCAGCATCGTGGCGACCAGACCCGACACCTCGCCGGCGGTCTCGCCCTTGGCCCGCAGCAGCAGCGCGAACCCGGCGATCTGCGCCGGTGTCGCCACGCCCGACATGATCTCGCCCATCGCCCAGGCCGTGTCGTCCGGCGTGAGCTCCTCGCGGCGCAGCAGCGCGCCGAGCAGGTGGGGCCAGGTGTTCCGGTCGCCCATCGGGCCTCCAGGGGTGAAGGGCGTGGCGCGCGGTGCTCGGGTCAGGCGGCCACGGTCTCGTCGTGCAGCAGGTTGGAGATGACCTTCGCGGTCTCGATCGGGTCGAGCGGGTGCACCAGCGTCGCGTCGACGCGGGCGTACGCCGCCAGCCAGCGGTCGGCCGAGCGGGCGATGACGACACAGCAGGGCGGGCACTCGTCGATCTCGTCCTTGAGCTGACGCGCCACGCCCAGGCCACCGCCCGGGGTCGCCTCGCCGTCCAGCACCAGCAGATCGATCTCGTAGTCGTCCACCAGCTTGACGCACTCGGCGTAGGTGGACGCCTCGACGAACTCGACATCGAGGTCGGGTGCCGGGTGCTCGCCGATGGCCAGCCGCATCCGGTCGCGGACCTGCGGGTCGTCGCTGTAGAGCAGGACGGTCTTGGTACTCATGCGCTCATCCTAAGCGGTGGAGTGATCTCGTGGTCGTGCGGTGCGCCGTCCGCGTCGACCTGCGCCGACCCGGCCGCCGCGGCGGCCTGTGCGGCCTCCTCGCGGTCGAGCTGGCGGTCGATGCGGGCGGCCTCCTGGCGGGACTGCTTGATCCACTGGACGACGAGGACCGCGAGCATGGTGACCGAGACCAGCTCACCGCCGGCCCAGAGCACGCCGCCGGCCGTCACCTGGTCGGCCCAGGGGTCCATCCAGGACAGGTTCAGCGACGGATACCAGTCGCCGCCGAGGAGGGTCTTCTGCTGCATGATGGTGAGCCCGAGCACGGTGTGAAACGGGACACTCAACAGCATCAGCAGCGCGCGGGCCGGATAAGGCCAGCGTCCCGGCAGCGGGTCGCGGCCCAGCAGGGGCCAGAAGAACAGGCAGCCGGTGGCGATGAAGTGCGCGTGCATGACCTCGTGCAGCCACTCGTGGCGCAGCGTCTGCTCGTACAGGCTGGTGAAATACAACGCGAACGGGTTGGCCACGAAGATGCCGAACGCCACCAGCGGATTCGCCAGCACCGCGGCGGCCTTGCTGTGCAGCACCGCCAGCAGGGTGCGGCGGTAGCGGGCGGGCAGCGTGCGCAGGGCCAGCGTGACCGGCGCGCCCAGGGCCAGGAAGATCGGCGCGACCATGGACAGCGCCATGTGCTGCAGCATGTGCACCGACAGCAGCGTGGTGTCGTATCCGCCGATGCCGCTCACCGTGACCAGGGCCAGCGTGCCCAGGCCGGGGCCGAGGAAGGCGATGGTGCGCCCCACCGGCCACCGGTCGCCGCGCATCCGCAGCCGGTGCGTGCCGTAGAGATAAAGCGCACCCGCCAGCAGTAGACCGACCGCGAGCCACGAGTCGAGCCGGGCGCCGGTCACCAGCGTCGCCACGGTGAACGGGGGAGTCTCGGCGGTCAAGGTCGCAACGTCCGAGGTCAGCGCGATGAAATGATCGACAGGCGGCACCACCCGAGGCTAGACCGTGCTCGTCGCGGGCGGTCCGGCGGGTCACGACACGCCGCCAACCAGGCACCCCGACGCTCGCCGATGCAGGTAGGGGGCAATAATGACCGCGTGACTGCCGCCTCAGCCATCGACAAGAGCAGGATCCACTCCCTGACCAGGCCCAACATGGTCAGCGTCGGGACGATCGTGTGGCTCTCCAGCGAACTCATGTTCTTCGCGGCGCTTTTCGCGATGTTCTTCGCGATCCGCGCCGCGGACTACGACCAGTGGATCCAGCACTCCCACGTGCTCAACCTCCCGTACGCGGTGTTCTTCACGACGATCCTGGTGCTGTCCTCCATCACCTGTCAGATCGGCGTGCTGCGCGCGGAGCGGGGTGACGTGTACGGGCTGCGGCTCTGGTTCACCATCACGTTCCTGATGGGCCTGACGTTCGTGCTCGGCCAGGTGAACGAGTACCGCGTGCTGGTCAGTGAGGGCATCAAGATCAACGCCGACGGGTTCGGCTCGATGTTCTACCTGACCACGGGCTTCCAC
The DNA here is from genome assembly GCF_040648615.1 of Catellatospora sp. NPDC049111. Classification (NCBI taxonomy): domain Bacteria; kingdom Bacillati; phylum Actinomycetota; class Actinomycetes; order Micromonosporales; family Micromonosporaceae; genus Catellatospora; species Catellatospora sp. NPDC049111. Next base: position 37,280 of record NZ_JBEZEB010000035.1, read on the forward strand.
GGCCTGCACGTGACAGGCGGTCTGATCGCCTTCATCATCTACATGATCCGCACCACCATGGGTCGGTTCACGCCGGCGCAGGCAACCTCGGCGATCGTCGTGTCGTACTACTGGCACTTCGTCGACGTGGTCTGGGTCGGCCTCTTCTTCATGATCTACCTGCTGGAGCGGATGTGAGCTCGGCTATGACACCAGACACCCCACGCCCGGCGGCGGGTGCGCCCAAGCAGCGCAGCCGGGTACGCCGGCGGCTGAACTCGGCGCTGCGCATGTTCGCCGCGCTGGTCTTCGCGGGCGGCATCTACGCGATCGTCGCGCCCGGCGGAGCCCAGGGCGCCGCCCCGCTCACCCCGGCCGCCGAGGCCGGCAAGGCGCTGTACGACGTGAGCTGCATCTCCTGCCACGGCGCGAACGCGCAGGGCGTCGAGGGGCGCGGACCGAGCCTGATCGGCGTCGGCTCGGCGGCCGTGGAGTTCCAGGTGGAGACGGGCCGCATGCCGGCCGCCCGCCAGGAGGCCCAGGCGGAGCGCAAGGACCCGATGTTCACCAACGACCAGGCCCGGCAGCTCGGCGCCTTCATCCAGGAGCTGGGCGGCGGCCCGCAGCTCCCGGAGGGCGAGGACTTCGCGTCGAAGGGCGACATCGCCCGCGGTGGTGAGCTGTACCGGATCAACTGCTCGTCCTGCCACGCCTTCTCCGGTGGCGGCGGCGCGCTGTCCAGCGGCAAGTTCGCGCCGACCCTGGAGCCGGCCACCGACCGGCAGATCTACGCGGCGATGCTGACCGGCCCGCAGAACATGCCGGTCTTCGGTGACAACGAACTGACGCCGCAGGACAAGTTCGACATCATCGCCTACGTGCAGAACCTGAAGAGCGACAGCGACCCGGGTGGCTGGGGCCTGGGCCGTTTCGGCCCCGTGACCGAGGGTCTGGCGATCTTCCTGGTCGGCGTCGTGGCACTGGTCTTCGCAGCGCTGTGGATTGCGGGTAAGTCATGAGTGACACGAACACCCAGGTGCGCGACGCCGGGGGCGTCGACCTGGACAACCCGAACCTGACCCGGTTCGACATCGTGCGCGAGGGTGCGCGGCGCGACGGCGTGGAGATCGTCCACTACGAGGCGCAGTACCCGCCGGGCTCGAAGGGCGAGCGGCGCATGACCCGCATCGTCGCCTTCTTCTTCCTGCTCACCGGCATCATGTCGACCCTGTTCGTCATCGCCTTCATCTGGTGGCCGTGGGAGTACGAGCTGGGCCCGCACGCCAGCAAGTACTACACCCCGGTCCTCGGCCTGACCCTGGGCCTGGCCCTGGTCGGCGTCGGTCTGGGCATCCTCACCTGGGGCAAGAAGCTGCTCCCGCACGAGATCGCGATCCAGGAGCGGCACGACGGCCCGTCGGCGCCGGAGGAGCAGAAGCTCACCGGCAACACGCTGCAGTTCGTCGGCGAGGAGATGGGCCTGGGCCGGCGGCCGATCCTGAAGTGGTCGCTGCTGGGCCTGGCCCCGCTGGGGCTGGCCGCCGCGGCGGTGCCGATCGGCGCGCTGATCAAGGACCCGCACCACCCCGACATCCTGTTCAAGACGGGCTTCGCCGGCGCGACGCCGCAGAACCCGATCCGGCTGATGCACGACGACGGCACGCTGGTGCGGCCGGAGCACGTGAGCACCGGCGGCCAGATCACGGTGTTCCCGAACATCCCGGGCGGGGCCAGCAACCACCACGCCGACTCGCCGACGCTGCTGATCCACCTCCGGGAGGACGACGCGGCGAAGCTGAACGGCCAGCTGTACACGATCAACCAGGGCAGCACCTGGAGCAGCTTCGTGGCGTACTCGAAGATCTGCACCCACGCGGGTTGCCCGGCGAGCCTGTACGAGCAGCAGACCAACCGCCTGCTCTGCCCGTGCCACCAGTCCCAGTTCCTCATCACCGACAACGCCCGGCCGATCTTCGGCCCGGCGACGCGGTCCCTGCCCATGCTGCCCATCAGCGTGGACAAGGAGGGCTACCTCGTGGCCACCGGCGACTACAAGGTGCCGGTCGGGCCGGCGTTCTGGGAGAAGGACTGACCATGAAGCGTCGCAAGGTTGACCTCAAAGCCCTCCCGGGCAAGACCGCCCAGGAGGTGGACACCCGGCTGCCCGTCGCCACCCCGCTGCGCGGCATGCTGAACAAGGTGTTCCCCGACCACTGGTCGTTCCTGCTCGGCGAGATCGCGCTGTTCTCGTTCATCATCCTGCTGCTGACCGGCACGTTCCTCGCGCTGTTCTTCGAGCCCTCGCTGCAGGAGGTGCACTACGACGGCTCGTACATCCCGCTGCAGGGCGTGCAGATGTCGCGGGCGTACGAGACGGCGCTGGACCTGTCGTTCGACGTGCGCGGCGGCCTGATCATGCGCCAGATGCACCACTGGGCGGCGCTGCTGTTCATGGCCGCGATCGTGGTGCACATGTTCCGGATCTTCATGACCGGCGCGTTCCGCAAGCCGCGCGAGCTCAACTGGATCATCGGTCTGAGCATGTTCTGGCTGGGCTTCACCGAGGGCTTCGCCGGCTACTCGCTGCCCGACGACGCGCTGTCCGGCACCGGTCTGCGCATCGCCTCGGCGATCATGCTGTCCATCCCGGTGATCGGCTCCTGGGTGACCACGTCGCTGTTCGGCGGCGAGTTCCCCGGCGAGATCATCCTGTCCCGCCTGTACATCCTGCACGTCTTCCTGCTGCCGTTGATCCTGCTCGCGCTGGTCAGCATCCACCTGGGACTCGTCTTCATCCAGAAGCACACCCAGTGGCCGGGGCCGGGCCGGACGAACAACAACGTGGTCGGCGAGCGCTTCGTGCCGCGGTACACGATCAAGCAGGCCGGCTTCTTCATGCTCGTCTTCGCCGTCATCGCGCTGATGGGCGGCCTGTTCCAGATCAACCCGATCTGGCTGTTCGGCCCGTACGAAGCCGCGGTCGTCTCCGCGGGCAGCCAGCCCGACTGGTACGTCATGTTCCTCGACGGCTCGACCCGTCTGATGCCCGCCTGGGACATCAGATTCCTCGGGTACAACATCCCACCGCTGTTCTGGCCGACCGTGGTGCTCCCGGGCATCCTGACGGTGCTGCCCATGGCGTATCCGTGGATCGAGGCGCGCTGGAAGAAGGACAAGGCGTCGCACAACCTGCTCCAGCGTCCGCGTGACGTGCCGGACCGCACCGGCCTGGCCGCCATGGCGCTGGCGTTCTACCTGGTGCTGACGATCTCCGGCGGCAACGACATCGTCGCCGACAAGTTCCACATCAGCCTGAACGCGATGACCTGGGCCGGCCGCATCGGCCTGCTGATCCTGCCGCCGCTGGCGTACTACTTCGCCCGCCGCCTCGCCCTGGGCCTGCAGCAGCACGACCGCGAGGTGCTGGCGCACGGCGTCGAGACCGGCATCATCAAGCGGCTGCCGGACGGGCGCTTCGTCGAGGTGCACCAGCCGCTGGCCGCGCCGGACGAGCACGGCCACACCGACCTGCCGTACGTCGGCTGGACGGTGCCGAAGAAGATGAACCGCCTCGGCGCGCTGGGTCCGGCCGTCCGCGGCTTCTTCCGGCCGATCGAGCAGCCGGCTCCGCCGCAGCAGGAGGAGCAGCCGCGCGAGGAGATCACGAGCGGCAAGAGCTGATCCGGCAACGGTTCCGCACGGTGCGAGGGCGTCCACCCGAGGTGGGCGCCCTCCGCCGTTTCCGTGCCCGGGTGGGCACCGTCACCCGGGCCGCGACGCCGCCTCACGCAGATCTTGGGGGACGGCCATGGCATAGTCGTGGCGCATCAGACGTCGGCGCGCGGTTCGTTCCAGGAGGCAATCACATGATCACAGCAGGCCACGCGGGCAAGCGCGACCCGCGGACCGCACCGGCGGCACTCCGGCCCGCCGCCACGGGTGTGGCCCGGCACGCCGTCTTCAACGGGCAGTGGACCCTGGGCTGCTGCGCGACGGTGCACACCGGTCCGGGCTGCCGGCCGATGTCGCTGATGCCCCGCTGAGAGCCCGTGCCATGCGGCTCGGCGGCATGGTCGCCCCCGCGTCGTAGTCTTCCCCTCAGGACGGCGGGCAGGGGGAGCGGCGATGCAGGACGCGCTGGCGGCGATGCAGGCACTGGCGACGGCCGAGGGCCGGGCCGATCCGTACCCGCACTACGAGCGGCTGCGCGCGGCGGGCCCGGTGGTGCTGCTGGGCGACGGGTTCGCGGTCGTCACCGGGTATGCCGAAGCCGATCAGGTGCTGCGGGACGCCTCGTTCCGGGTCACCGACGCCGTCGCGCTGGACCGGGCTATGCCCGGCTGGCGCACCGTCGCCTCCTGGCAGTGGCTGAGCCGCACCATGCTCTGGCAGAACGCCCCCGACCACACCCGACTGCGGCGGCTGGCCGGCTCGGCGTTCACCGCCCGCCGGGTCGCGGCGCTGCGCGCCGACGTCACCGCGCTGGCCGAGGAGCTTGTCGAGCCGATCGCGGCGGCGGGCGGGCCGGTGGACTTCATGGACGAGGTGGCGTATCCGCTGCCCGTGTCGGTGATCTGCGCCCTGCTCGGGGTCCCGGTCGCCGACCGGGACTGGTTCCGGCCGCGGGCGCAGGACCTCACGCTGGCCCTGGAGGTGTTCGCCGGCGACCCGCAGGAGCTGGCCAGGGCCGACGCCGCGAGCGACGAGCTGGCCGAGTACTTCGTCGACCTGCTGGCGCGGCGGCAGCGCGAACCCGGCGACGACATGATCAGCGACCTGCTCGCGGCGGGCGCGGACGGCCGGATCGGCGGGGCGGAACTCGTCTCGCACCTGGTGCTGCTGCTGGTCGCGGGCTTCGAGACGACGACCAACCTGCTCGGCAACGGCCTGGCCATGCTGCTCGACCGGCCGGAGCACACGGCCCGGCTGCGCGCGGACCCGTCGCTGTCCGCGGCCTACATCGAGGAGATGCTCCGGCTCGACCCGCCCGTGCAGGTCACCTCCCGGTACGCCGGGCAGGACGCCGAGCTGGCCGGGGTGGAGCTGTCCGCGGGCACGGAGGTGCTGCTGGTGCTCGCCGCGACCGGCCGCGATCCGCGCCGCTTCGCCGCGCCGGCCGACTTCCTGCCCGACCGCCCGTCCGTGCCGTCGCTGGCCTTCGGTGCGGGCGCGCACTACTGCCTCGGTGCGCCACTGGCCCGGCTGGAGGCCCAGATCGCCTTCCCGCTGCTCCTGGACAAGCTGCCCCACCTGCGCTCGGCAGGCGTCCCCACCCGCCGCGACCGCCTCGGCTTCCGCGGCTACGCCACCCTGCCCATCACGGCCTGACGGCCCGCGCACCGGCTGTGGGACGGCCGGTCGCGTTCGCCGCCCGGCCGCCCGCGCCGCGCTCGTCCGCACGCCATGATCGTCCGACTTGCTTGGCACCTGTGCGTATCTTGAGGCCGCATTCGCCCAGGTGCCTGGCAAGTCGAACGAGCTGGGTGCGGACCCCGCCCGCCTTGGTCACGCCGGAGGCAGGCCAGTGGGGCGGGCGCGGGCCGCCGGTGCAGGGTGCGGTCAGTGGCGGATCGGGAGCCAGGCGGTGATGCGGGGGGCCAGGGCAGCGCCCGCCTTGACCCACTTGAAGTGGTCCAGGGGCGCGGCGGCGGCGGCGGTGGTGAGGTGGTCGCGGTGGACTTTCGCGCCGGTCAGGGCGGCGACCAGGTGGTCGGTGGTCTCCGGCGGGGTGTACTGGTCGTCGTCCACGCTGATCGCGAGCACCGGCAGGTCCACCCGGGACAGCGCCGCCGATACGCCCAGGTGGGCGGGGAACTCGCCGTGGCGGGCGGTGTGCGCCCAGTCCCGGATGACGCCGCGGGCCTGGCGGCCGCCGAAGCCCCAGCCGGGCCAGACCCGCAGGACGGCGGAGACGGCGTTGACGAACTGGGTCATGGCGAGCACGCCCAGCCGCTGCCGGGGGTAGGTCCGCCAGTACGGCAGCCCGACCGCGATCAGGACCAGCCCGTCGACGCTGTGGCCCGCGCCGCGGGCGGCCTCGCGGGCCAGGTGCAGCACGCAGATCTGCCCGCCGAGGGAGTGTCCGAGCAGGATGGTGCGCCGCCCGGCGCGGTGCTCCGCGAGGGCCGCCAGCACCGCGGGGACGTCGTCGGCGAGCTCGGTGTAGCCGTACCGGCTTTCCCGGCCGGGGCGGGGCGAGCTGTCGCCGGTGCCGCGCAGGTCGGCGACCGCGACGCCGAGGCCGGCCGCGTTGAGGGAGTGCGCGAACCGGGTGTAGTAACCGGCGGGCACGCCCATCGCGGGGAAGACCACGACCAGGGGAGCGTCGGGATTCTGTACGGGGTGGAGCTGTACGCCGAGCCGGTCGCTGCCACGGTCCACGGTGAGCTGCATGGCAGCAGCCTAGACCGCGAGGTTACTCACAAGTAAGCACCGCGAGGTGTGACGCGGACCGCTCGATGGGGCCACCCGCACTGCTCAGAAGCCGATGGCGAACGCCTGCTCCAGGTCGTGCCGGGAGTACGAGCGGAACGCGATGTGCGTGTCGGTGTTCAGCACGCCCGGCACCTTCGAGATGCCGCCCGCGATGACCTCGGCGATGTGGTCGAACTCGCGCACCCGCACGATGGCGATCAGGTCCACGCCGCCCGCGACGGAGTACACCTCGCTGACGCCTTCGAGGTTGGCCAGCTCCTCGGCGACCTCTGGGATCGCGTCGGTCGCGCAGTCGATGAGAACGATCGCTGTGATCACCGTGGGCTCCTCACGCCGTGCGTCTGTTGATCATGGAGTTGTGGCCGCGCCACGCCGCCGAGCCGTGCCATAAGTTCATGATCACTGTACCGGGTGCGGCGCGGGGACGGTGAGATCGGAGCCGACTCGGATCACGCGGTGCAGGTTCTCGTGGAGGGCGACGGTGGCGCCGGGCCACAGGACGCAGTCGCGGACCGTGCCGTGCACGCGGGAGCCGGCGCCGAGCACGCTGCCGTGCGCCTCGCCGGTGACCTGTACGTCGTCGCCGAACAGGTTGCCGCCGCCGGCGGCGTCCAGGTTGGCGTCCAGGTAGTCGGCGGGGGTGCCGCAGTCGAGGTAGCGGCCGGGCAGGGGGATCACGTCCAGGCGTCCGGCCTGCTCGGCCGGCCGCCAGGTGGTGCGCACGAGCTCGCGCGGCTTGTCGGGCAGGGCCGCGGCGTCGGCGGCGGGCAGCAGCGACGCGCCCGCGAAGTTGTAGCCGCCGAACGGGTCGGGCAGCCCCGCCTTGACGCCGTGCATGCGCACCCGCTCGCCGTCCCACCCGGACAGCAGCGCGGCCAGGTCCTCGGGGGCGTCGGCGACCACGTACGCGTCGGCGTTGAGCACCAGCACCGCTCGCCCGTCGATCCAGCCGTGCAGGTTGCCCAGCGCCCCGGCGGTGCCCAGCGGCTCCGGCTCGAACGACAGCCGCACCCGGCCGTCGACGTGCTCGGCGATCTGCCCGGCCAGCCAGTGCGTGTTGACCGCGACCCGGTCCGGCCCGGCCAGCCCGACCTCGGCCAGCCGGTCGAGGGTGCGGTCCAGCAGCGTCTGGTTGCCGACCGGCACCAGGGCCTTGGGCCGCAGCATGGTCAGCGGGCGCAGCCGCGTGCCGAGCCCCGCGGCGAGCACCACGGCGCAGACGTCGTCGGGGGCTCTCACCGGGCCACGTCCATGTTGTCGCGCAGGTGCGCCTCCGGGCCGATGCCGTAGTGGCCGAGCAGCCGGGCCGTCGCCGGGGTCACCACCGGCAGCTCGTCGACGGCATGCCAGCGGGCCTCCCACACCTCGGCCCCGTCCACACTGAGCGGGGTGCGGGCGGCGGGCACCCGGGCGGTGAAGACCATGTCCACCCAGTGCCCGCGGTGGTGCACCACCGCGTTCGGGATCGCCGGGCTGACCTGTTCGATGGTGAGCCGGATGCCGGTCTCCTCGGCCGCCTCACGGCATGCCCCGACGATCGGGGGCTCCCGCCGCTCCAGCAGCCCGGCGGGCAGCGTCCAGCCGCGTCCCGGGGGCTGGCGCAGCAGCAGGATGCGCTCGGGGCCGACGGCCTCGCTGTCGAAGATGAGCACCACCGAGCCCACCGAATAACGCGCGGTCACCAGCTTCACCATGCGGCTGCGCCAGCGCGGCGGGATCCGGTAGAAGACGCCGTAGCCGAAGGAGACGAGCTTGGTGCCCAGCGGCGAGCGCCGGTTCACCCGGGTGCCGGGGTTCGCGCTGGGGGATTCGCCGGTTCGCTCCTCGTTCTTCACCTTGCCAGGCTAGTCGACGAGCGTCGCGGCGGCGTGTCAGCGGCGTCGCGACGCGGAGGCACGACGTTCACCGGGGGCGTGCGGGCCGCCTCGTTCTGGTTGTCGACGCTGGCGATGAGCTGGTCGACGATGGTGTCGGCGGACACCCGGTGCTCGGCGACGGCGATCAGCAGCGTGTCGAGGTCGGGGTAGTCCAGTGCCTGGGCGAGGCTGATCAGGCGCTGCTCGTCGGCCAGGGCCCGGTCCCGCCGGCGCAGGGCCAGCCCGATCGCGGCCCGGCCCAGTTGCAGCCGGTCGCTGACGGTGCCCGCGGCAACCTCGGGCTCGGTGAAGCGGCGGCTCAGCCGCAGCCGCGCGTTCGGCGACTTGACGAACTCCAGCCACTCCCGGCGCGGGCCGGGATGGTTGCGTGCCCGGCTGACCAGGATGTCCACCACGTCGCCGTCGGTCAGCGCCGCGTTGAGCGGGGTCAGCACGCCGTTCACGGTCGCCGCGACGCAGCGGTCGCCGGTGCGGGTGCCCAGCTCGTACGCCACGTCGACCGGGCTCGCGCCCGCGGGCAGCAGCAGCTGGCGTCCCCAGGCGAAGACCTGGATCTGCTGCTCGGCCAGGTCGCAGCGCAGCGTCTCGACGAACTGCACCGCGTCCGGGGCGGCCTGCTCCAGGTCCAGCGCGCGGCGCAGCCAGGCGTGCTCGCCGTGCTGGCGGGGCGGCGGCACCACCTCGCGGGGCGCGGTGCGCACCGGGTTGAAGATGCTCAGCGCCGTGCTGCGACGCGACTGGCGGGCCGGATAGCGGAACGGGGCGACCACGCCGTACTCCACCGCGCGGTGCATCTGCTCGGTGCGGATGAGCACCTCGACCATCTGGTCGCCGGGGCCCAGCACCGTGGTGTGCAGCGAGCGGTAGAGGTTGTTCTTGGGCGCGGCGATGAAGTCCTTGAACCGGCCGGGGATGGGCTTCCACTGCTGGTGCACCGCGCACAGGGCGGCGTAGCAGTCCGGGTCGTCGCCGTCGAGGATCACCACGATGCGGGGCAGGTCCATCGGGACCGGGCTGCCCGCCTGCTGGGTGTCCTTCCAGATCGAGTAGTAGTGCCGGGGGCGCGGTTTGACCCGGCCGTCGAGCTTCTCCCGGCGCAGCGCGCCCCGGCCCAGGGTGACCAGGTTCTGCACGTAGTCGTTCCAGTCCGGCCGGTTGGACACCATGCCGTCGATGCGTTCGTACTCCTCCGGGTCGAGGAAGAGCAGCACCTTGTCTTCCAGCTCGCGTTTGAGCGCCTGGATGCCGAGCCGGTCGCACAGCGGCACCAGCACCTCGCGGGTCGCGCCGGCGATGCGGGCGCGGGAGGCCGCCGAGCGGGCGTCGAGGGTCTGCATGTTGTGCAGCCGGTCGGCGAGCTTGATGACGAGCACCCGGATGTCCTGCCCCGCGGCGACGATCATCTTGCGGATGGTCTCGGCCTCCGCGCGTGCGCCGAAGTGCGCCTTGTCGAACTTGGTCACCCCGTCGACCAGGTGCGCGACGTCCGGGCCGAAGTCCGCGCGCAGCTGGGCCAGGGTGTAGCTGGTGTCCTCGACCGTGTCGTGCAGCAGCGCCGCGGCCAGGGTGGTGCCGTCCATGCCCAGGTGGGCCAGGATCTCCGCGACGGCCAGCGGGTGCGTGATGTACGGGTCGCCGCTCTTGCGCATCTGGCCGCGGTGCATGCGCTCGGCGACCAGGTAGGCGCGGCGCAGCAGGGCGACGTCGGAGCCGGAGTGCACCTGGTGGTGCGCCTTGATCAATGCGGTGACCGGATCGGCGGGCACCGGCGCCCGCTCCCGCATGTTCGGCCAGCTGAGCATCGCCCGCAGCCGGGTGGTGAGCATGCTCTCCCCGGCCCGGCCGGTTACCGGAATCCCCGTCGCCACCGTGGCGGCTTCCGCGTCCACTGAGGACACCCCTCTCACCGCGTGGAGGTGGAGCGCCGCGCGGCGCGTACGAGGCCTCGACGCCCCGTCACGACTGCCCACTTCCGAGAGATCTCTGGATATCGCTCCATAGCCTAGTAACGAACGTCGTGGCCGAATGGTCAAGACCTTTCATGCGTTCGGTCAAGTAATGGCCGAACGGGTATGCCGACACTGACTCCGCGGGGGCTAGCGGCTCGCCTGGAGGAGCATCTTCCAGCGTGCCGCGCCGCGAGCCGGGGAGGCCCAGCCGGAAGTGGCCTCCACCAGGCGCGTCTCCGGCCGTTCCAGCCAGTCGAGGATGCGTTCCGTCTCTTCCGGGGTGGCCGCCGGGGTCGGGCCGGGTGCGGCGAGCACCGTCTCGGCGGTCGGCCGCAGCACGTCGAGCGTCCGTCGCGGGTGGACACCCGGCTCGGCGGTCGCCGCGGCGGCCAGCCGCCCCCGTCGCACGATCGCGATCTCCCACGCGTTGCGCTCGGTGCGCCGGGCCGCGATCAGCTCCTCGATCGAGGTGAGCGCGGCCAGCCGCTGCATGCGCACCGCCGCGCGCAGGAACGCGGCGAGCCGGTCGCGCACCGCCGCCGCGTCCTCGTAGCGCTGGGCGTCGGACAGCTTGCGGATGCGGGCCAGCAGCGGGTCCACCACGGCGTCCGGGTCGCCGTCGAATGCGGCCCGCAGCGGCGCGGCGGCCTGCGCGTCGTACTCCTCGACGCTGATGGAGAGCTGGCAGGGGGCCGGGCACTTGCCGAGTTCGGCGAGCGCGCAGGCGGGGGAGGCCTTGCGGGGCGACAGCTTCGGCGTGCACTGCCGCAGCGGCAGCGCCTCGTGGATCGCGTCCACCGCCGCCTGGGCGGCCGCCCGCCCGGCGAACGGCCCGAGATAGGACGCGCCATCGGCGGTGAGCTGCCGGACTACGGACAGCCGGGGGAAGGCCTCCGCGGTCAGCTTCAGCCACTGCACCCGCTCCGGGTGCTTGGAGCGCCGGTTGTACGGCGGCGCGTGCGCCGCGATCAGCCGCAGTTCGCGTACCTGTGCCTCCAGGGCGTGGGCGCACTCGACGGCGTCCACCCGCACCGCCGCGCCGAGCATCTCCTTGATCCGGGCCCGGCGCTCGGCGGCGGTGAAGTAGCTGCGCACCCGGGTCGCGATGTCGTTGGAGGTGCCGACGTACAGCGGGCGGTCGTCGGCGGCCCGGAACAGGTAGACCCCGGGCGCGTGCGGCAGGTTCTCGGCCAGGTGCTTCTTGGCCCGCTGCACCGGCGCGACCGCCTTGACGAACTCGATGGTGTCGCCGAGCGTGTGCACCTTGTGCCCGCCGAGCCGGGCGATCAGCGCGTGCAGCACCCCGACGGTGGCCCGCGCGTCGGCCATGGCCCGGTGGTTGGGCTGGTCGCCTACCCGGAAGTACGCCGCGAGCGTGCCCAGCTTGTTGTTGGGCACCTCGTCGCGCAGGAGCACCCGCCGGGCCAGCGCCACGGTGTCCACGACCCGCGGATTCGGCCAGCGGTAGCCGTGCGCCGCGCACGCCGCCTTGAGGAAGCCGGTGTCGTACGGCGCGTTGTGCGCGACCAGGACCGCGCCGGACAGGAACTCCAGCAGCGACGGCAGCACCGCCTCGATCGGCGGGGCCTCGATAGTCATCGCGGTGGTGATGCCGGTCAGCACGGTGATGAACGGCGGGATCGGCACCCCGGGGTTGATCAGCGTGCCGAACGAGCCCAGCTCCTCGCCTCCGCGCACCTTGACCGCGCCGATCTCGGTGATGCCCGCGCCGTCCGGAGCGCCGCCGGTGGTCTCCAGGTCGAGCACCACGAAGGTGGTGTGCCGCAGGTCGAGCTGCAGCGGATCGGCCAGCATGCCGTCGAGGGTCGGCTGTTCGAATCGGTCACCGGGCGCGGCGGGGCGCGCGGACGGCACCTGGGACGGGGACGGCACAGACCGGACGCTAAACGTCCGGTACGACATGGGTGGTCGGCGGGGACGCCGAGCCGCGAACCTGAGCGACAAGATCGGTAAGTCGGTGGAACACTAGGACCATGTCAGCCGCTGAACTTTCGTTCGACGCCTCCTCCGGGGACCCGGTGGGGGCGGCTGACTTCGCGCCCGAGCCGATCCTGCCCGAGCCCATCCGCCAGCGGGTGGTCGCGCTGGCCGCGGCGGTGCTGACCGCACTGCCCAACGACGAGATGCCCGTCGCGCTACGCAAGGTCGCCAAATTCGCGCCCAACCGCCGGGCCCGGCTGGGCGGCGCGGCGATCGCGGCGCAGCTCACCGCCGACGCGGTGTTCCGGCAGCGGATCAGCGGCCGGGTGCTGGCCGATGCGGGCGAGCTGGGCGCGGCGGTGCTCGGCGGCATGGCCCCGGCCGCCGCCGACCCGATCGAGGTCGCCGCCCTGGCCTACCTCGCCCGCCCCGAGGGCTGGCGCGACCTGCTCGACGCCGCCGGGCAGGCGGTCACCGCCGAGGCGGAGAGCACGGCCGTCGCCGAGCACATCCGCGACGCCGAGACCCGGGCCGCGCGCGCCGAGCACGACCGGGCGGTGGCCCGGGTCGAGGCCGACAAGCTGCGCGACGAGCTGGCCCGGGTGCGCGACGAGCTGAACCAGGTGCGCGAGGAGGCCCGCGCGAGCGGCAAGGCGCTGCGCGAGACGCAGGCCCAGCTCAAGCGGGCCAATGAGCTGCTGGCCATCGAGAAGGGCCGGGCCGCCAAGGGGCACGGCGACCACGAGGCCGAGCTGCGCCGACTGCGCGCGAAACTGGCCGACGCCGAGGCGGTGGCGGGCGACGCGCGCCAGGCCGCCCGCGACAGCCGGGCCGTCGACGAGGCGCGGCTGTGGCTGCTGCTGGAGACCATCGGGCAGGCCGCCGCCGGGCTGCGCCGGGAGCTGGCGCTGGACCCGGCGAAGGTGCTGCCGGGGGACACCGTCGCCGCGGCGTACGCCGACATGGCCGGCGCGCCCACGGCGAGCAACCGGGCCCAGGACGCCGACGACCCGGCCCGGCTGGCCCAGCTGCTCGCCCTGCCCAAGGCGCACCTGGTCGTCGACGGCTACAACGTGACCAAACGCGGCTTCGCCGAGATGTCGCTGGAGCAGCAGCGCAACCGCCTCGTCACCGGCCTGGGCGGGGTCGCCGCGCAGACCGGCGCCGAGGTCACCGTCGTCTTCGACGGGGCCGAGCGGGTGCACGGCCTGCCCGCCCCGCCGCGCGGGGTGCGGGTGCTGTTCTCGCGCAAGGGCGAGACCGCCGACGAGGTGATCCGCCGCCTGGTCCGGGCCGAGCCGCCCGGCCGCCCCATCGTCGTGGTCTCCTCCGACCGTGAGGTCGCCGACGGCGTACGCCGCCACGGCGCGTACCCGCTGAACTCCGAATCGCTGGTCCGCCGCCTCACCCGCAGCTGAGCCCACCCGCCGGGCTTAGGATCGGGCGATGACGGTGCGGGGCTGGGCCTGGCTGACGTTGATCGTCCTATGTGCCGCGCTGGCGGTGGCCGTGGCGGTGCTGGTGCCGTGGCACCGGCCGCCCGCGCCGCGCGCCGACCAGCTCGCCGCGCTGGCCGAGCTGCCCGCCGACCGCGTCGCCAAGGCTCGCGAGCTGCGCGGCGAGCTGCGCTGGATCACGTACCCGGCGATGCTGATCGGGCTGGCGGCGGCGCTCGTGCTGGGGTTGACCCCGCTGGGCTCGTGGCTCGTCGGTCTGGTGCCGGGGCCGTGGATCGCCAAGGTGCTCGGCGGCGGGCTGCTCGTGCTGCTGGTCGCGGATCTGATCACGCTGCCGTTCGCCGCGTGGCGGCACACCGTGGCGGTGCGCTACGGGCTGTCCACCCAGGGCTGGGGCGGCTGGGCCGTCGACCTGCTCAAGGGGTACGCCGTTGCGGCGGTGCTCGGCGCGATCGCGCTGCTCGGCTTCTACACCCTGACCCGGTTCCTGCCGAACTGGTGGTGGGCCGTCGGGGCGGTCGGCGCGGCGGTGCTGGTGGTGCTGCTCAGTTTCGTGTTCCCGGTGCTGGTCGAGCCGGTGTTCAACAAGTTCACGCCGATGGCCGACGGGCCGCTGCGCAGCGAGCTGATGGACCTGGCCCAGCGGGACGGCGTGCCGGTGCGCGACGTGCTCGTCGCCGACGCGTCCCGGCGCACCACCGCGCTCAACGCGTACGTCAGCGGCATCGGGCCGACCCGGCGCATCGTGGTCTACGACACGCTGCTGCGCGAGGCCCCGCAGTCGGAGGTGGTCGCGGTCGCCGCGCACGAGCTGGGGCACGCCAAACGCGGCGACGTGGTGATCGGCACGGTCATCGGCGCGCTCGGCGCGGCGATCTTCGTGGTCGGCCTGTACCTGCTGGGGGCGTGGTCGTGGCTGCTGCACCGGGCCGGGGTCGAGTCGATCGCCGAGCCGCGGGCGATCGGGCTGCTGCTCGCCGTCGCCACGGTCGGCGGGCTGCTGGCGGGGCCGGCGCAGGCGTACGTGTCGCGGCTGATCGAGGCGCGGGCCGACGAGCACGCGCTGGAGCTGACCGGCGACCCGGCCGGCTTCGAGCAGATGCAGGGCAGGTTGTCCCTGGTCAACCTCGGCGACCCCGACCCGCCCGCCTGGGAGCAGGCCCTCTTCGGCAGCCACCCGACGACCGTCGAGCGCATGGCGGCCGCTCGCGCCTTCGCGCGCAGCCGCTGACAGGCATACGTCCGCATGCGGCCACATCATCTTTGATGTACGTACATCAAAGATGATGTGGCCGCGTCCCGTCATATCCTCGCCGACCCGACCCGACCCGACCCGACGTCGGCCCGGGGGCGGACCGCGGATCGTGACACCAAACCGCGATCTGCGCGTTGCCGGGCGGGGATCACGAGGCCGGTAGGCTGCGCGGATGCGTACGCTGCTGGTGACCAACGACTTTCCGCCCCGCCCCGGGGGTATCCAGCAGTTCCTGCACAACCTCGCGATCCGCCAGCCCGACGGCGAACTCGTCGTCTACGCCTCGACCTGGCGCGACCCGAAGCAGTTCGACGCCGAGCAGCCGTACCCGGTGGTCCGGGACCGGACCGGGGTGCTGCTGCCCACGCCGCGGGTGGCGCGGCGGGTGGCCGAACTGGCCCGTGCGGAGGGCTGCGACCGGGTCTTGTTCGGCGCGGCCGCGCCGCTCGGGCTGCTGGCACAGGGGCTGCGCAAGCGGGCGGGCGTGCGCCGGGCCGTGGGCATCACGCACGGGCACGAGATCGGCTGGGCGGCGCTGCCGGGTGCCCGTAGCGCCCTGCGTCGCATCGCCGACGGCAACGACGTGCTCACCTACCTCGGCGAGTACCAGCGGGTGCGGCTGGCGAAGGCGCTGGGGGAGCGGACCCGCCTGCAGCGGCTCGCCCCGGGCGTGGACTCGACGATGTACCACCCCGACGTGGACGGCGCGAGCGTGCGGGCCAGGCACGGGCTCACCGGCCGGCCGGTGATCGTGTGCGTGTCCCGGCTGGTGCCGCGCAAGGGCCAGGACACGCTGGTACGCGCGCTGCCCCTGGTCCGCAAGGCGATCCCGGACGCGGCGCTGCTGCTCGTCGGCGGGGGACCGCACCGGCCCACCGTGCAGCGGCTGGCCCGCGAACTCGATGTGGCCGACCACGTGGTGCTGACCGGCTCGGTGCCTTGGGCGGACCTGCCCGCGCACTACGCCGCCGGGGACGTCTTCGCGATGCCGTGCCGCACCCGCAACCGCGGCCTGGACGTGGAAGGGCTCGGCATCGTCTACCTGGAGGCGTCCGCGGTGGGCCTGCCGGTGATCGCCGGCGACTCCGGCGGTGCGCCGGACGCGGTCCGCGAGGGCGAGACCGGCTTCGTGGTGCCCGGCCGCGATGTGGAGACGCTGGCCGCCCGCCTGGTCGAGCTGCTGTCCGACGAGGCCCTGCGGGCCAAGATGGGCGCGGCCGGCCGCGCCTGGGTCGAGCAGGAGTGGGGCTGGGACCTCCAGGCCCGCCGCCTGCGCGACCTGCTCCGTGGATCCGGCTCCTGACGCTGAGCATGGTCGCCGGCGAACGTGAACAGGCGCGTCCGGCTCCTGACCTGCGCATGGTCGTCGGCGAACGTGACCGGGCGTGTCCGGCCCGGACAGGGTCGCCGAGCGCCGAGAACGGGTGAGCCGGGGACGTCACGCACCTTGATCGTTCGACTTGCCAGGCAGGTGGGCGAATGGCGGGTCAAGATACGCACAGGTGCCAGGCAAGTCGAACGATCAAGGGCGGTCGCCGGTCGGGCGGCCGCCCACACGAGCAGGCGCGGGCGGCCGGCCGCTGGCGACGGGACCGGCCCACCCGGCCGGTCCCGTGCAGGCGGGGTCAGGCGGAGATGTATTCCGCGAGGTGCTGGCCGGTGAGGGTGGAGCGGGCGGCGACCAGGTCGGCGGGGGTGCCCTCGAAGACGATCTTGCCGCCGTCGTGGCCCGCGCCGGGGCCGAGGTCGATGATCCAGTCGGCGTGGGCCATGACCGCCTGGTGGTGCTCGATGACGATGACCGACTTGCCGGAGTCGACGATCCGGTCGAGCAGGCTCAGCAGGTGCTCCACGTCGGCCAGGTGCAGGCCGGTGGTCGGCTCGTCGAGCACGTACACCCCGCCCTTCTCGGCCATGTGGGTGGCCAGCTTGAGCCGCTGGCGCTCGCCGCCGGACAGCGTGGTCAGCGGCTGGCCCAGGCTGAGGTAGCCGAGCCCGACGTCGACGAGCCGGGCCAGGATGGCATGCGCCGCCGGGGTGCGCGCGTCGCCCGCGGCGAAGAACTGCTCGGCCTCGGTCACCGACATCGCGAGCACCTCGCTGATGTCCCGGCCGCCGAAGCGATACTCCAGCACCGACGCGTCGAACCGCTTGCCCTCGCACTCCTCGCAGACGGTCGCGACCCCGGCCATGATCGCCAGGTCGGTGTAGATGACGCCCGCGCCGTTGCAGGTGGGGCAGGCGCCCTCGGAGTTGGCGCTGAACAGGGCCGGCTTGACGCCGTTGGCCTTCGCGAACGCCTTGCGGATCGGCTCCAGCAGGCCGGTGTACGTCGCCGGGTTGCTGCGCCGCGAGCCGCGGATCGCGCCCTGGTCGATCGACACCACGCCCGCGTCGTCCGGGATGGAGCCGTGCACCAGCGAGCTCTTGCCGGAGCCGGCCACACCCGTGATCACGGTCAGCACCCCGAGCGGGATGTCGACGTCGACGTCGCGCAGGTTGTTGGCCTTCGCGCCGCGGATCGCGAGTTTGCCGGTGGACGAGCGCACCTTGTCCTTGAGCTTGGACCGGTCGTCGAGGTGCCGGCCGGTGAGGGTGTCGCTGGCCCGCAGTTCGTCCACGGTGCCCTCGAAGCAGACCGTGCCGCCGCCGCTGCCCGCGCCGGGGCCGAGGTCGACGACGTGGTCGGCGATCGCGATCGCCTCCGGCTTGTGCTCGACCACGAGCACCGTGTTGCCCTTGTCGCGCAGGCGCAGCAGCAGGTTGTTCATCCGCTGGATGTCGTGCGGGTGCAGGCCGATGGTCGGCTCGTCGAAGACGTACGTGACGTCGGTCAGCGAGGAACCGAGGTGCCGGATCATCTTGGTGCGCTGCGCCTCGCCGCCCGACAGCGTGCCCGCGGGCCGGTCGAGGGACAGGTAACCCAGGCCGATCTCCACGAACGAGTCCAGGGTGTGCTGGAGCTTGTCCAGCAGCGGGGCCACCGACGGCTCGTCGAGGCCGCGTACCCAGTCGGCCAGGTCGCTGATCTGCATCGCGCACGCGTCGGCGATGTTGACCTTGCCGATCTTCGAGGACCGGGCCGCCTCGCTCAGCCGGGTGCCGCCGCAGTCGGGGCAGGTGCCGAACGTGATCACCCGCTCCACGAAGGCGCGGATGTGCGGCTGCATCGCCTCGACGTCCTTGGACAGCATCGACTTCTGGATCTTCGGGATCAGGCCCTCGTACGTCAGGTTGATGCCCTCGACCTTGATCTTGGTCGGCTCCTTGTGGAGCAGGTCGTGCAGTTCCTTCTTGGTGTACTTGCGGATGGGCTTGTCCATGTCGAAGAAGCCGGAACCGGCGAAGATGCGGCCGAACCAGCCCTCCATGCTGTAGCCGGGGATGGTCAGCGCGCCCTCGTTGAGCGACTTGCTGTCGTCGTACATCGCCGACAGGTCGAAGTCGCTGACCCGGCCCATGCCCTCGCAGCGCGGGCACATGCCGCCGGTGATGCTGAAGCTGCGCCGCTCCTTGGTGGTGGTGCCGCCCTTGGAGATCGTCACCGCACCCGCGCCGCTGATCGAGGCGACGTTGAAGGAGAACGCCTGCGGGGAGCCGATGTGCGGCTTGCCGAGCCGGCTGAACAGGATGCGCAGCATCGCGTTGGCGTCGGTGGCGGTGCCGACCGTGGAGCGGACGTTGGCCCCCATGCGCTCCTGGTCGACGATGATCGCGGTGGTCAGCCCGTCGAGCACGTCCACGTCGGGGCGGGCCAGCGTCGGCATGAAGCCCTGCACGAACGTGCTGTAGGTCTCGTTGATCATCCGCTGCGACTCGGCGGCGATCGTGCCGAAGACCAGCGAGCTCTTGCCCGAGCCGGACACGCCGGTGAACACCGTGAGCCGGCGCTTGGGCAGCTCGACGCTGACGTCCTTGAGGTTGTTCACGCGTGCGCCGTGCACCCGGATCAGGTCGTGGCTGTCGGCGGCGTGCAGCTCAGACGGCGTGTCCGCCTTCTTGGCCTTGCTCATCGTGTCTCCATCTGGTCGGGGGCGGGTCGCCAACGCGGCCTGGGCCGGCGCACCGGGCTCGATCCCACCGGCGTCGGGCGGTGCGCCGGACAGTCCTCAGCCGCAGACCCTACGGCCTGCGGCTGACGGTTCTGGTGCCGTGCTCAGCTGTCCTGGAGCAGGCCGAGCACGTTGCCGTCGGGGTCGGTGACGGTGGCCACCAGGCGGCCGCCGCCCACGTCGTGCGCGGCCTCCTTGAGCGTGGCTCCGGCGGCGGTCACCTCGGCCAGTTTGGCCTCGATGTCGGCCACGTGCCAATAGGCGACCGGCGAGGTCATGCCCTGGGGCCCGCCGCCCGGCACCAGGCCGATGTGCTGACCGGCGGCGTCAAAGCCAACATAGTATGGCGAATCGGCGGTCGGCTCCACGCCGAGCAGCGCCGAGTACACCGTCTTGGCCGCGGCGAGATCGGACACGGGGTGCAGCACGGTCATGATTCCCTGCGTGGACGAGCCGGTCATGGTTACTCCTGGAGTCGTGGTGACGTCTACGTCCGTCACACTAAGTGACCACGTGAGCAGGACGCTTCTCGAAACGTGACCGGTTGCGGCGCGGCTCAGTCCTCGCGGGGCCACTCGTGCACGGGGATGTTCTCGTGCATGTGGCGCATGTAACGCAGCAGCATCTCGCGCAGCGCCTCCGGCCGGTCCAGACCCTTGCGCTCCAGCCGGTGCACGGTGTCGATCTGCCAGGTCGCGCCGTTGCGGCGGAGCAGGCAGCGCTGCTCGATCACGCCCAGCAGCCGGTCGCGCTCGCGCGAGTCGACGCCCCAGCTCTCCAGCCCCTGGTGGGCCAGCGGCAGCAGCCGCCGCAGCACCAGCTCGTACGCGCTCACGTAGCCGAGGTCCGGCCAGAACAGGTGCGCGCCGATGCCCTGCCGCGCGCCGGTGTAGAAGTTCTCGTCGGCCTGCCGGAACGGCATCCGGGACCACACCGGCAGGCCGCCCTCGGCCAGGGTGCGCACCAGGCCGAACCAGAACGCCGCGTTGGCCATGATGTCGACGACGGTGGGGCCGGCGGGAAGCACCCGGTTCTCCACGCGCACGTGCGGCATGCCGTCGGCGACGTCGTACACCGGGCGGTTCCAGCGGTAGATCGTGCCGTTGTGCAGGCGCAGCTCGGTCAGCTCGGGCACCTCGCCGCCGGCGAGCTGGTCGGCGGGGTCGTCCTCGGTGCAGATCGGCAGCAGCGCGGGGAAGTAACGCACGTTCTCCTCGAACAGGTCGAACACCGAGGTGATCCAGCGCTCGCCGAACCAGACGCGGGGGCGTACCCCCTGGGTCTTGATCTCTTCGGGGCGGGTGTCGGTGGCCTGCTTGAACAGCGGGATGCGGGTCTCGTGCCACAGCTCGTGGCCGAACAGGAAGGGCGAGTTGGCGGCGATGGCCAGCTGCACCCCGGCGATGGCCTGGGCGGCGTTCCAGTACGCCCCGAACTGGGCCGGGCTGACCTGCAGATGCAGCTGGGCGCTGGTGCAGGCGGCCTCGGGGGCGATGGTGTCGGCGGTGACGGTGAGCGGGTCCGGCCCGTCGATGCTGATCCGCAGGTCCTCGCCGCGCGCCGCGAACACCTGCTCGTTGATCAGCGCGTAGCGGGGGTTGGCCGACAGCGACGCCTCGGTCAGGTGCTCCGGCTTCAGCGTCGGCAGGATGCCGATCATCGCGGTGTGCGCGCCGACGGTGCGCGCCTTGCCGTCGGCGGCGTTCAGGCTCGCCCGGATCTGGTCCTCGTACGCGCTCAGCCCGCCCCCGGCGAGCTCCCGCGGCGGAATGTTGATCTCGATGTTGAACTGGCCGAGTTCGGTGACGAACGCCGGGTCGGCGATGGCGGCGAGCACGTCGGCGTTGCGCATCGACGGCAGGCCCTGCTCGTCGACGAGGTTCAGCTCGATCTCCAGCCCGGTGAGCGGGCGCTCGAACTCGAACTGCGACTCGCCCAGCATCAGCGCGAACACGTCCAGGCACCGGCGGACCTTCTCCCGGTACCGCGCGCGGTCGGCACGGGTGAAGACGTGCTGGTGCACCTTCTCGCCCATCAGGCACCCACCGCCTCTCAGCGGGATCCTCCGCTAATGTCCCATAGTTCCCTGCCCGCTGGGTGCCGGATCAAACATGCTGAACATGCGAAGGGGCCCGACCGCGGTGCGGTCGGACCCCCTTCGGGTGTGTCGGCTCAGGCCAGCCTGGCCAGTTCGGCCGTGATGGCCTCGCGGAGCTGGTCGTACTCCTCCGCCTTCGGTGAGACGAGGGTGTCGTGCTCCTCGGCGAAGCGCACCTCGTTCGGGTACCGCCACACGGGAGCGTCGCGGAACTCGCGCGCCTCCCACGAGTAGCGGGGGTGGATGTGCGCGTGCAGGTGGTGCAGCGAGTTGCCGAGGATCTCGTAGTTGAGCCGGCGGAACGCGGGGTCGAACCCGTTGCAGGCGGCGAAGACGGCCTCACCGAGCAGGCCCATGTCGGCCAGGAAGTCGGCCCGCTGGGTGCGGGTCAGGTCGGTGAGGTGGTCGGCGCCGTCCACGTCGGACAGCAGCACGCAGTAACCCGGCAGGTGCTGCGTGTCGCCGAAGACGGCGTAGCCGCTGTTGAGCTTGGCCATGACGAGGGGGTTGTCGCCGCGCCGGGCAGCACCCAGGCGGTCGGTCCGCCAGTCGGTGAGCAGCTCGTCACCGCTGGCGTGCGCGTGCCTGCCCATCAGGACAGGTTCGGGGCGTCGGGCGCCTGCAGCAGGCCGAGGCGCAGCGCGGTCATCAGGGCCTGGGCGCGGTTGGCGGCGCCCAGCTTCTCGTACAGCTTCGAGATGTGCGTCTTGGCGGTCGACTCGCTGACGAACAGCTGCTTGGCGATGCCGGACACGCTCATGCCCTCGGCGAGCAGCTTGAGCACCTGGCCCTCGCGCGGGCTCAGCTGCGGGCCGCTCGGGGTGAGTCGGCGCTTCATCGCCTCGGCCAGGTCGGCGGCGGTGAACGCGCTGGGGGCGCTGGCCGCGTGGCGGGCCGCCGCGACGACCTCGTCCGCCGGGGCGGTCTTGGGCACGAACGCGCTCGCGCCGGCCTCCAGGGCGCCGAAGAGCTGGTCGTCGCCCGCGTACATGGTGAGCACCACGATGCCCATCGTCGAGCTGGACTTGCGCAGCGTGCGGGTGGCCTCCAGGCCGCTGCCGTCGGGCAGGCGGAGGTCCATGATCACGACGTCGGGGTGCAGGGCGCCGGCCTGGCGTACGGCCTCGGCGGCGGTGCTCGCCTCGCCGACGACCTCGAACTGGCGGTCCCGCTCGAAGGCGTGGCGAAGCCCCTTGCGGATCAGGTCATGATCGTCGACGAGCAGGACTTTGGTGCGCCCTGTCGGCACAGTACTGGTTGACATGCCCGCTTTTCTCCCCTTCTGGCACCCGCGCTCTGGCTGTGCGGGTGACACACGTTATCGCGTCGCCCGGCCCTCTTGTCGAGAGGAACCGCCCACGACCACGGCGACGGTCGTCCCCACCGGGTCTCGAGGCCTGATCTCGAGTCGGCCCCGGATACGTTCCGCCCTCTCCGCCATGATCGCAAGACCGTAGCGTCCGTCGGTACGCTCATCGGGTATGCCCCGACCGTCGTCGGACACTTCTATCAGGCCGTACGGCGGGTCGACGGTGCAGGTCACCCACAGGTTCGCGGCATTCGCATGCTTTCGGGCGTTGGTGATCGCCTCCTGGGCGATCCGCAGCAGTTCCGACTCGATCGAGGCGGGCAGCCGGCCCGCCTCGTCCAGCGACAGGTTCACCTTCAGCCCGGCCTGGTTGCCCGAGATGCGGGCGAACTCGGCGATGGCGGCGGTGAGCCCGCCGTGCCGGTCCACCTCGCTGCGCAGCTCGAACAGGCTCAGCCGCAGCTCGGTGATCACCCGGGTGATCTCGGCCCGGAGCACCCGCAGCTCCTCGGCGGTGTCCTTGGCCTCCTCGGGCAGCGTGGCCTGCGCGTTGTCCACGCCGTACCCGATCATCACGAGTTCCTGGGCGACCCCGTCGTGGATCTCGCGGGCCAGCCGCTGGCGCTCCTCGTTGGTGGCTATCGAGCGCACCTCCTCGAACAGCAGCGCGGCCTCCAGCCGCAGTGCCGCCGGGGTGGCCGCGGAGACGATCCGGCCGGTCAGCGCCGGCGGGTAGCCGTTGGTGCCGTCGCGCTCCAAGGCCACCAGGCCCACCGTGCGCACGCCGGCGATCAGCGGCACGACCACGGCCGAAACCGGGCCGGTCTGGTCGAAGGAGCGCAGCTGGGAGCGCCCGGAGATCTGCGGCTGCTGGCTGGCCCAGGCGTCGGCGATGGCCGAGTCCGCGTCGAGGCTGGTCTCCCAGGCCGCCCGGGTCGAGGTGTCGTCGGCCTCGACCCCGAACTGGGCGAGCACCACCAGGCGGCCCGCGCCGCTGGCCGCGAGCACCGCGGCCCGCTGCGGCCGCCCGATCGGGCGGAGCTCCTCCAGCAGGTGCTCGGCGATGCTGCCCGGGTCCAGGGTCGCGCCGGGCAGCTGCCGGGCCACCTGACGCAGCTGGGTGAGCAGGCGGGTGGCCTCGGCGTACGGCTGGGGCGTGCGGCGGATCAGCGCGGCCCGCTGCATCGCGCCGGTGGTGATGGTGCCGACCGCGGCCAGGATCAGCCACTGCGCGCAGGCCGCCAGGTAACCGAAGTGGCTCAGCTGCCGGGTGCCGTCGGGCAGCACGGTCAGCCAGCCGGCCACCGCCAGCGTCAGCGCGGCCGCGCTGAGCAGGCCGGCCGACTCCAGCGGGCGGTTGTTGAGCATCGCCGCGGTGATCGGCACGGCCAGGTACGGCAGGATCGCCGAGGCCCCCGCTCCGTCGGACAGCGAGTACATCTGGTCGGCGGCCAGCGCGACGGCGCTCGCGCCCAGGCCGACCAGCACGGTCTCGGCGAACCGGCCCAGCGGGGCGAGCACGTTGTGCCGGGGCGTGAGCACGCCCGGCAGCCCGGCCAGGGCCAGCAGGGCGACCCAGCGCAGCTCCGACCAGTCCTTGGTGGCGGCCATGATCAGCACGCCCACCAGCAGGAGCATGGTGCCGCGAACGGCGACCGCGATCAGCTGTGAGGCCGGGATGCGCCGCAGCAGGCGGCGCTTCGGGCGCTCAGCGGCGGTAGATGGCATCGATCTCCTCCGCGTACTCCTTCATCACGACCGCGCGCTTGACCTTCAGCGACGGGGTCAGCTCTCCGGTTGCCTCGGTGAAGTCACGGGGCAGGATCGTGAAGACCTTAATGCCTTCGGCCACCGAGACCGCCTTGTTGGCCTCGGCGATCGCGGCCTGGATCTCGGCGCGCAGGTCGGCGTCGTCGACCAGCGACGAAACGGGCGTGTCCGGACGGTCGCGTCCGGACAGCCAGCCCGGCAGCGCCTCGGGGTCGATGGTGACCAGCGCGGCGATGAACGGCTGCCGGTCGCCGACCACCATGCACTGGCTGACCAGCGCGTGGGCGCGCACCCGGTCCTCCAGCACGGCGGGCGCGACGTTCTTGCCGCCCGCCGTCACGATGATCTCCTTCTTGCGCCCGGTGATGCGCAGGAAGCCGTCGTCGTCGAGCGAGCCGAGGTCTCCGGTGTGGAACCAGCCGTCGGCGTCGATCGCCTCCGCGGTGGCCGCGGGGTTGTTCCAGTACCCGGGGAAGATGACCTCGCCGCGGGCCAGGATCTCGCCGTCGTCGGCGATGGCGATGGTCACCCCGGGCAGCGGCTGGCCGACCGTGCCGATCTTCTGCGAGCCCGCCCGGTTGAAGGTGATCGCGGGCGAGGTCTCGGTCAGGCCGTAGCCCTCCAGCACGTTGAGCCCCACGCCGCGGAAGAAGTGGCCCAGCCGCTCGCCCAGCGGCGCGCCGCCGGAGATCGCGCTGTGGCAGCGTCCGCCCAGGGCCGCCCGCAGCTTGCCGTAGACCAGCTTGTCGAAGACGGTGTGCTTGATCCGCAGGCTCAGGCCGGGGCCCTCAGGCGTCTCCAGAGCCTGGCTGTACGCGATCGCGACGGCCTCGGCCTTGTCGAAGATCGCGCCCTTGCCGCCGGCGTACGCCTTCTGCCGGGCGCTGTTGTACACCTTCTCGAACACTCGCGGCACGCTCAGCAGGAACGTCGGCTTGAATGCGCCGAGATCGTCGACGAGGTTCTTCACATCAGGCGTGTGGCTGGTGCGCACCCGGCCCTGCACCACGCCGATCTGCAGCAGCCGCGCGAACGCGTGCGCCAGCGGCAGGAACAGCACCGTCGAGGCGCCCTCCTGACTGCCATCCCGTTCCGGCCGAGGCCGGAAGAGGATGTCCAGGGCCGGGATGGCGTTGCCGATGTCGGAGAGCATGTTGCGGTGCGTCAGCACGCAGCCCTTGGGCCGCCCGGTGGTGCCGGAGGTGTAGACGATGGTCGCCGGGTCGTCGGCGCTGCCCGACTTGCGGCGCACGTCGATCTCGGCCGCGTCGACGCTCTCACCTCGGGTGACCAGCGTGGACAGATCGCCGCCGTCGATCTGCCAGAGCCGGGCCAGCGCGGGCGCGGCCTCGCGGACCGTCGCGGTGTGCGCCGGGGTCTCGGTGAAGCAGCCCACCGCGCCGGAGTCTGCCAGGATCCACTGCACCTGCTCGGTGCTGGAGGTCTCGTAGATCGGCACGGTCACCGCGCCGCAGGCCCAGATCGCGTAGTCGATCAGCGTCCACTCGAACCGGGTGCGGCTCATCAGGGCCACCCGGTCGCCCGGCTGCACACCCGCCGCGACCAGGCCGCGGGCGAGCGCGACCACCTCGGCGTGGAACTCGGCGCAGGTGACGTCCGCCCAGCCGGAGCCGGCGCGGCGGGAGAACTGCACCAGCTGGGGTGTCTGTGCCGCGTTGTCCCACACGGGGTCGGTCAAGCGGTCGACGTCATCGACGATCACCGCCGGGGCCTGCGAAAACTGCCGCACCACGTGCTCCTTGAGCTGCTCGTTCGGGCACCTGGCGCCTCCGCGCCGCCCGGCGGCAGGTGCCGCTGCCGCCCCCGGCACTGTAGAACGTCGTCCCGGGCTCTCTGCAAACGCTGTCCCTGTTCCGACGGGTTGCCATCGCGCCGTCGTGGCGGGTCGGCCCGGCCCCGACCGGTACGGGTAGCCTGCTGTTCATGGCGGATTCCTCCTCCCAGTCGATCGTGATCAACGCCGACCCGGCCCGTATCGCCGAGGTCATCTGCGACTACCCCTCGTATCCCCGGTGGACCCAGGCCATCAAGGCCGCTGAGGTGCTCGAGGAGTACGAGGACGGTTATCCGGCCACCGTGCGCTTCGTCATCGACGCGGGCATCGTGCAGGACGAGTACACGCTGCACTACGACTACGCCGAGGACATCTCGCGGATCGAGTGGCACCTGGTCGCACCGTCCAAGATGCAGAAGGCGCAGGACGGGTCCTATGACATCACCGACAACGGCGACGGCACCTGCACGGTGACCTACACGCTGTCGGTGGACCTCTCGATCGGCATGCTGGGCATGTTCAAGAAGAAGGCCGAGAAGGCGATCATGGATACCGCTCTGAAGGAGCTCAAGAAGCAGGTCGAGGCGGCCTGAGCATGGACATCTCACCGGGTACGGCCCGAGAGGAGGCGGAGCGGCTGGTGGCGGCGGTGCTCGCCGCCGCGACGCTGGCCGCCAACGCCAACCCGCACCTGGCCACGGGCTCGCCCGAGTGCTGTGTGTGTCCACTCTGCAAGGTGATCGCGGCCGTGCGCGACCCCGATCCGGAACTGGTGGAGCGGGTCGCGACCGGGGCCGGCGACCTGGCCGCCGGCCTGGCCAGCTTCCTGCGCAGCGTGTCCACGCACCGGCCCGGCGACGCCGCCTGGCGCGACGCCACGGCGCACCCGGGCGCGCCGTCCGAGGACGCCGGTGCCGGGGGCGAGGCCGCCGCGGAGGGCGACACGCCGAGGGAGGCCCCGGCGGCGCGGCCGATGGCCAAGAAAGCGGTCAAGAAGATCGTCAAGAAAGTTGTCACTAACCCGACACAGGCTGTTCCCGAGTCGGAAACCTCCGCGTCACCCGGACGGGTTAAGGCTGCAAAAAAGGCCGTCCGGAAGGCTGAACCGCACCCGCCGCCGGAGTTGTGAGACCGATCTTCGGCGGGCGACGCTCGGCGGCGGTACTTCCGGCGTTAGGGTGTTGCCCAGTAGAACGGCGTGGGCTCCCCAAAAGCGTCACCGCCGGCAAGCCCAGCAAGAAAGGGTTCGGCCGTGGCACTCACCATCGGCGTGGACATCGGTGGCACCAAGGTGCTCGGCGGTGTGGTCGATCCTGACGGCACCGTGATCGCGACATGTCGTCGCGATACCCCGGCCGGCGACGTAGCCGCGACCCGGGACGTGATCATCGATGTGGTGAAGGATCTGTCCGCCGAGCACAAGGTGGACGCGGTCGGCATCGGCGCCGCCGGATGGATTGACGCGACCCGGTCGACGGTGCTGTTCGCACCGAACCTGGCCTGGCGCGACGAGCCGCTGCGGGATTACGTCGCCAAGGCGGTGAACCTGCCCGTGGTGGTGGAGAACGACGCGAACGTGGCGGCGTGGGCGGAGTTCCGCTACGGCGCGGCGGCCGACGCCGAGGACTCGATGGTGATGTTCACCGTCGGCACCGGCATCGGCGGCGGCATCGTGCTCGGCGGCGGTCTCGTGCGCGGCGCGCACGGCATCGCGGCCGAGATCGGCCACATGCTCGCGGTGCCCGACGGGCATGTGTGCGGGTGCGGCCGGCACGGCTGCATCGAGCAGTACGCCAGCGGCAACGCCCTGGTCCGCTTCGCCCGCGCGGGTGCGCAGGCCGAGCCGGAGCGGGCGGCGCTGCTGCTGGGCAAGGCCGACGGCAAGGTCGAGAACATCACCGGTCCGATCGTCACCTCGGCGGCCCAGGCCGGCGACGAGGTCGCGATCGACGCCTTCAGCCAGATCGGCTACTGGCTCGGCCAGGGCCTGGCCGACCTGGTCCAGATCCTCGACCCGCAGGTCCTCGTGGTGGGCGGCGGCGTCATCGACGCCGGCGACCTCCTGATGACCCCCGCCCGCCAGTCCTACCTGGACAGCCTCGCCCAGCGCGGCCGCCTCCCGGTGGCCGAACTCCGCGCCGCCAAGATGGGCAACGTCGCCGGCCTCGTCGGCGCCGCCGACCTCGCCCGCCTCTGACCCCACCACCGGCACCGCGCAACGCCGCGCCCTGCCGCGTCGATCATGAACTTGTGGACGTGTTCGGCGGCGTGTCACCACCCTGCCACCGTGATCACCAGGCGTCGCGTGAGCGCACTTCGGTGATCACGGTGCTGGGGTAGGGACACGCCGTCGAACACGTCCTTAAGTTCATGATCAACTAGCCTCGGTGGGGCATGCTGGGCGGCATGTCGGTGCGGGTGATGTCGTACAACGTGCATTCGTTGCGGGACGATCTCGGGGCGCTGGCGGGGGTGGTGCGGGGGGTGGCCCCGGACGTGCTGATCGTGCAGGAGGCGCCGCGGCGGTGGCGGTGGCGGACCAAGTGCGCCGACCTGGCCGAGTCCTTCGGCATGTTCATGGCTGTCGGCGGGATGCCCAGCCTGGGTAACGTGATCATGACGAGCCTGCGGGTGCGGGTGCTGGAGACCTGGTGCATGCGGTATCCGCTCACCCCGGGGCGGCACATGCGCGGGGCGTGTTTCGCGCGGCTGGAGGTGCCGGGGCGGGGGCCGTTCACGGTGGTCGGGTCGCACCTGTCGACCGACGACGCCGAACGCCCGGCGCAGGCGGCCCTGCTCAAGCCCGCGCTGGCGCTGGACGACCCGGTGATCGTCGGGCTGGACCTCAACGAGTGCCCGGACGGCAGCTCCTGGCAGCTGCTCACCGACCGGCTCGGCGACGCCGGAGCGCTGGCCGACCAGGAGGACCGGCACACCTTCCCGACCCCCAACCCGACCCGGCGGATCGACGCCATTCTGCTGGACCCCCGTCTTGAGCTGGTCAGATACCAGGTCGTGACGTCGGATGCGGCCGGCCGGGCCAGCGATCACTACCCCCTCGTCGTGGACATCGTCTAGGAATCCGCGCTTTACAACCTCTGCCGCAAACGGGAAAGATGCTCTGCGTCTTACCTAGTCGTGGAGGTCGTGGGTGACGTATTCGGCCGGTTACGGCGATCCCGAGTCGGGTGCCCCCGCGACCGCGTGGCGTGACGGCTGGCCGGTCTACGACCGCAGCGGCACGGTCTGCGTCATCGGAGCGGGCCCCAGCGGGCTGACCGCCATGAAGAACCTCAAGGAGCAGGGCTTCGGCGTCGACTGCTACGAGCGCGACACCAGCGTCGGCGGCGCCTGGAACTGGCGGCACGACCGCAGTCCGGTGTACGCCAGCACGCACCTGATCTCCTCGAAGCCGTTCAGCCAGTTCCCGGACTTCCCGATGCCGGACAGCTGGCCGGACTACCCCAAGCACACCCAGGTGCTGGAATACCTCGACCACTACGCCGACCACTTCGACCTCAAGCCGCACATCTGGTTCGGCACCGAGGTCGTCAAGGTCGAGCCGGCCGAGGGCGAGCGCTGGGACGTGACCACGCGCAGCACCGGCGGCTACGGCGGCGAGCGCATCCACCGGTACGCGGCGGTGGTCATCGCCAACGGCCACAACTGGTCCCCGAAGCGCCCCGAGTACGAGGGCCTGGCGGACTTCAAGGGCGAGGTCATCCACGCCGCGCAGTTCAAGGACCCGGCGCAGCTGCGCAACAAGAAGGTCCTGGTGGTCGGCGCGGGCAACACCGGCTGCGACATCGCGGTGGAGGCGGCCCAGCAGGCCGCGCGCTGCTGGCACTCGACCCGGCGCGGCTACTGGTACACGCCCAAGTACACCCTGGGCCGCCCGGCCGACCAGGTCAACGACCTGATGCTGTGGCTGAAGCTGCCGCTGCGGGCCCGGCAGTTCCTGGCCCACCGGACGCTGAAGTCGACCGTCGGCGACCTGACCCGGTTCGGCCTGCCCCAGCCCGACCACAAGATCTACGAGACGCACACGATCGTCAACAGCCAGCTGGTCTACTACCTGGGACACGGCGCGATCGCGCCGGTGCCGGACGTGGCCCGCTTCCACCGCCACAGCGTGGAGCTCAAGGGCGGCGAGGTGATCGAGCCGGACCTGGTCGTGCTGGCCACCGGCTACCACCCGACGTTCGAGTTCATCGACGGCAACCTGCTCGGCGTCGACGCCCAGGGCCGCCCGCGGCTGGCCATGCACGCCTTCCCCAAGCGCCAGCCGACGCTGGCCGTGGCCGGGCTGCTGCAGCCGGACTCCGGGCTGTTCCCGCTGGTGCACTGGCAGATGGTGGCGTTCGCGCGGATGCTGCGGGTCCGCGAGGCGTCCCCGGCCAAGGCCGTCGCGGTGCAGCGCAAGCTGGAGGCCGACCTGGACCGGCGGTGGACCACGGCGAAGGTCAAGGACTCCACCCGGCACTGGTTCGAGATCAGCCACACCACGTACCTCAAGGCCATCCAGCGCCTGCTCGACGAACTCAGCCTGGAGGGGGCGAAGTGAAGGTCATGCGCGCCCGCGAGTGGGCGTTCCCGATCGCGGCGGTACGCCGTGAGGTGCGCCGCGCCACCCCCGAGGTGGACGAGGGCAAGCCGCCCGTGCTGTTCGTGCCCGGGTTCGGCCACGGCGCGTGGGTGTTCGCCGAGCACTGGCTGGAGCACACCGCCGACCGGGGCTTCCCGGCGTACGCGGTGAGCCTGCGCGGGCACGGCGACAGCGCCAAGGCGCCGAAGGCGACGCTGCGGGCGTACGCCCACGATGTGGCCCAGGTGGCAGCCTCCCTGCCGCGCCGCGCGGTGATCGTGGGGCATGGGGCCGGCGCCCTGGTGACCGCGCACGCGCTGGCGCGCTACCCGGCGCGGGCCGCGGTGCTGCTGTCGCCGGTCTTCGGCGGGGCGGGCACCGCCCTGCGCAACCCGATGCTCAGCCTGCCCGCGCTGTTCGGCGGCGGCCTGCGCCTGCCCGCCGGGCAGTTGTTCAGCCGCGAGCTGCCGACCAGCGCCTCCCGCGGGTACGCCGCCCGCCTCGGCCGGGCCTCGACCCGGGCGCAGTGGCAGCTGCTGCGCGGGCGCTCCCCGCAGCCGCCGGTCGGCGACCCGCCGGTGCTCGTGGTGGGCAGCCCCGACGACCGCATCGTGTCCGACACGGCGCTGCGCCGGGTGGCCCGCGGCTACGGCGGCGCGCCGCTGCTGTTCCCGGGCATGGGCCACGACCTGATGCTGGACACGCGCTGGCGGGAGCCCATCGACGCGATCCTGGACTGGCTGGAGAAGTCCGACTGAGGCTCAGTCATGCGGAGCGCTGAGTCACGCGGAGCCCGCTACGCGGCCTTAATCGGTGTTCGGTCTCCGCTTCGCTCCGACCGAACACCGAGCGGCCGCTTCGACTGGCTCCTACACGACGGCGCCGTCGTCGGGCGGCAGGTCGTTGTCCTCGTCGCCGGGGCGCAGGCGCATGATCAGCGCGGTGGCCCCGCCGAGGATGCAGACCAGGGCGAACAGCATGCTCACCCGATCGTTGAAGGGCAGCAGCCGGGTGTCGAAGAACAGCACGAACCCGAAGACGATCGACAGCACGGCGACGATCGCGGCGAACGGCACCCGCGGCAGCGGCGGGGGCGGTGGCGGGACGAACTCCTCCGGCGTGTCGTCGGGCAGCCCGCCGCCGAACGAGTCGAGCGAGTCGAGCAGCGACGGGTCGCCGGGGGAGACCGATCTCGGATCGCCGGACAGCGCGCGGTTGAGGATCGGGCCCGCGGCGGGCATCACCGGCCCGGCCGGTGCGGTCGGGCCCGCGGTCGGCTCCTCGCCGGCGGGCCAGGTTCGGGAGGTCAGCGGCGTGTCGAATCCGGCGACGATGCGGGCGAACTCCGCGTCGACCTGTTCGGGCGTCGCCTCGTTGCCCGACGGCCCGGGACGCGCGGGTTCGGCCGGCGTGCGGTCCGGGTCGTCCGTGGCTGGCACCTGGCACACTCCTTGGCGGGATAGGGGCTCGTCGTGGGGCCGGTGGGCATCGCTTCAAATCCTGACACGTGACACCCGTGTTCCGGCAGTAGGCTCTGCGATGCATGCCACAAACACGGTATGTCCCGGCCGGCCCCTCCGAGCCGGATCGTCAAGCGCCACACCACGTTCGCCGATCGACTTGGACGGGACTCAGTGCTCTACTGGCTGCTGAAATACATCATCCTCGGCCCCCTGCTGCGGTTGATCTTCAGGCCGCAGG
This sequence comes from Catellatospora sp. NPDC049111, assembly GCF_040648615.1. Taxonomy (NCBI): domain Bacteria; kingdom Bacillati; phylum Actinomycetota; class Actinomycetes; order Micromonosporales; family Micromonosporaceae; genus Catellatospora; species Catellatospora sp. NPDC049111. The sequence continues at coordinate 69,483 of NZ_JBEZEB010000035.1, forward strand.
TCGAGGGTCTCGAACATGTGCCGGACCGGGGCCCGGCGATCCTCGCCAGCAACCATCTTTCGTTCTCCGACTCCATCTTCATGCCCCTGGTGGTCAAGCGGAAGGTCACATTCGTGGCCAAAGCGGAATACTTCACCGGCAAGGGCCTCAAGGGCCGGCTGACGAAGATGTTCTTCGTGGGCACCGGCACCATTCCGGTGGACCGCTCCGGCGGCCGCGCCGCGCAGGCCGCCCTGGACACCCAGCTGCGCGTGCTGCGCGCGGGCGGCCTGGCCGGCATCTACCCGGAGGGCACCCGCTCGCCGGACGGGCGGCTGTTCCGGGGCAAGACCGGCGTGGCCCGCCTGGCCCTGGAGAGCGGCGCGACGGTCGTGCCCGTGGCGATGCTCAACTCGGATGTGGTGCAGCCCACCGGCAAGCTCATCCCCAAGGTGATGCGGGTGAAGATCCGCTTCGGCGCCCCGCTCGACTTCTCCCGGTATGCGGGCATGGCCGGCGACCGGTTCGTCGAGCGCGCGATCACCGACGAGATCATGTACGAGGTGATGGAGCTCTCCGGCCGCGAGTACGTCGACACGTACGCCGTGAAGATCAAGAACGCCGCGCCGGCTGCCGTCTAGTCCTCAGCTCAGCAGGCCCGTCGCGCGGTAGCGGGCCGCGAACTCGCGCAGTTCGGCCAGGCCGGGCTCGTCGAGGCTGCCGGCCCGCGCCGCCCAGGCCAGCGACAGCATCCGGTTGCTGGCGTCGCCGATGCGGGCGAAGTGGGCGGCCGCGGTGACGTGCTCACCGGCGACCGTGGCCAGGGCCGCCCGGACCCAGGGCGTACGCCGTGGCGAGCGCGCCAGCATGTTTCGCACCCGCTCCTGGTCGACGGCCCCCAGCAGCGCCGCCGCGTGCCCTGCGGCCGCCACCCACTCGCCGAACGGCAGCATCACCCGGGCCTGCCAGTCCTGCTCCAGCTCGCCGAGCAGGGACGAGGCCTCCTCGGCCCGGCCCTGCAGCGCCCGGCACAGCGCGGCGGGGGCGACGGCTCCCCGCAGCACCCGGTGGAACCCGCTGCGGCGGGCGGAGTCGAGCAGCTTCTCGATGGCGTCGTCGTCGGGCTGCTCGCCGCGCAATACCCGGATCCAGGACGAGGTGAGCACCGACATGGCATCCCACTCGGCCGCGCTGGAGCGCATCGTCTCGCTGATGGCGCGCACCTGGGTGTCCCAGTCCCCGGCGAAGAAGGCGTCGGCCGCCTCCTTGTGAAAGTTCGTGGCCAGGCTCAGCCCGCCCGCGATGTCCACGGTGCGCTGCTCGTCCAGCAGCCGGTGGTGCCGGGGCAGGTCGCCCTCCTCCAGGCAGGCCCAGGCGTAGTTCTGCACCGCCCGGCGGCGGCTGGTCAGCCGGTGCTCCCGGCAGTGCTCGGTGAGCAGCTCCAGCTCGCTGAACCCGGTCGGATCGCCGGCGATGTAGCGCGCCGTGGCGGAGGTGATGCGGGCGTTGGCGTGCACCTCGGCCAGGCCGATCCGGTCGGCGATGTCGGCCGCGGCCTCGGCGGCGGCGATCGCCGGCTCGGTCTCGTAGTTCATCATGTGCACCCGGGCCAGCTCCAGCAGCGCCTCGGCCTTCTCCAGGGTCTCCGGCAGCTCCTCGTAGCGCTCCACGGCGGCGTCCAGGTGCGCCAGCGTCGCGGCCCGGTCCGCGCGGCTCCAGGCGACCGTGCCGAGCAGGGTCAGCGCCCGCGCGGCGCCGGCCCGCTCGCCGAGCCGGTCCAGTTCCTCGGCCAGCTCGGCGAGCCGCTGCGCGCCGCCGCCGTCGGCGAACTCGTCCCCGGCCCGGTACAGCGCCAGCTCGGCGGCGAACAGGTCCAGCAGCGGGTCGTGTGCCAGCTTCAGGCTGAACGCCCGGTCCAGCAGCGTCGCCGCGGCGTCCAGGGCATGCAGGGCGTACGCGCGCCGGGCCGCCCGGTGCAGCGCGGTGCGCGCCGCGGGGGCGTACGGCTCGGGGTCCATGCCCAGCGTCCGGGCGATCTCGTGGGCGGCCCAGCGGTGGTTGGCCAGCACCTCGGCGAGGTCGGTCACCCGGTTGTCGGCGATCTGCTCCAGCCAGTCGGCGGTGCGCTGGTGCCGGGTGACCCGCTCGCTGCGCGGCAGCCGCTGGTAGCAGACGTCGCGGACCAGCACGTGGCGGAACGCGTACTCCGGCTCGCCGGCCATGGCCGAGGTCGGGTGCTCGGCGACCAGATCACGCTGCTGCAGCCGCTGCAGGGACCGGGTCACCACGTCGACGGGCAGGCCCAGCGAGCCGGCCACCGCGCCCGGCCAGAACTGGGTGCCGACGACCGCGGCGGCCTGCAGCACCGAGCGGTCCGTCGGGTCGAGCAGGTCGAGCCGGTTGGCGATGACCGCCTGCACCGTCTGCGGCATCGGGGTGGCGTCGCCGTCGGCCAGCGCCCAGTTGCCGCCGACCGGGCGCAGCTCGCCCCGCTCGACCAGCATGCGCACGAACTCGTGGGCGTAGAGCGGGTTGCCGCCGGCCAGCTCGACCAGCGGGGCGACCCCGGTGGCGGGGAACACGGCCTGGCCGAACATCAGCCGGTACATGGCGGCGATGTGCTCGTCGTGCATCGGGCCCAGCGACACCGAGACCGCGCCGCTGACCGCGCTGGTCCAGCCCGGCCGCCGCTCGCGCAGCTCGGGCCGAGCGGTGGCGACGACCAGCAGCGGCACGCCGGGACCGATGCTGCCCAGCATCTCGACGAAGCGCAGCATGGCCTCGTCGGCCCAGTGCATGTCCTCGAAGACCAGCACGGTCGGGTTGGCCGTGGTCATCGCCAGCAGGAAGCGCCGCCAGGCGGACTCGGTCTCGGCCGGACTGAGCCCGGCGCCGGGCAGACCGACCAGCGGGCCGAGCGCGTCGCCCAGCCGGGCCGCCTCCAGCTCGCCGCACATGGCCCGCAGCGCGGTCTCCAGCCGGTTGCGGGCGGTCGCCTCGTCGTCGGTGTCGAGGATGCCGACCTGCGCCTTCACGATCTCGGCCAGCGCCGCGTAGGTCACGTTCTCGCCGAACGGCGGGCAGTGCCCGACCCGCCAGCACACCGTGGTCTCCGGGATGCGCTCGGCATGGCGGGCCAGCTCGCGCAGCAGCCGGCTCTTGCCGATGCCGGCCGGCCCGAACACGGTGACCAGCTGCGGGCTGCGGTCGCGGATGGTCCGGTGCAGCGCGGTGACCAGCAGGCCGCGCTCGTGGTCACGGTTGACCATCGGGGTGGACTCGTCCCGGTCGCGCCGCTGCAGCCGCGCGGACACCGCGAGGAAGACCCGGCTGGTCGAGCTGCGGCCCTTGAGCGTGCGGGGCGGCAGCTCGTCGTACTCGATGTCGTCGGCGCTGGCCCGGGCGGTGTCGGCGCACACGAACACCGCGTGCGGCGGGGCGGCGGCCTGCAGCCGGGCCGCGGTGTTGACCACGTCGCCGGCCACGATGGCCTGCCCACCGTCGCGGGCGGCGCCCACGTCGACCAGCGCCTCCCCGGTCGCCACCCCGGCCCGGAAGGTGGCCGCGGCGGCCAGCGGCCCGCGGCTCAGCACCCGCTGCGCCTCCAGCCCGGCCCGGACCGCGCGCAACGCGTCGGTCTCGGTGGCGACCGGCGCGCCGAAGATGGCCATCACCGCGTCGCCGATGTACTTCTCCACCACGCCGCCGAACTGCCGGACCACCTGGCGCACCGCGCTGAAGTACTCCTGCTGCAGGGTGCGCACCTGCTCCGGGTCGGACTGCTCGGCGTACGTGGTGAAGCCGACCATGTCGACGAACAGCACGCTGACCTGACGCCGGTCCTCCCGTGCGGGCGGACCCTGCCCCGCGGCCAGCGGGTTGCCGCAGCCGGTGCAGAAGAGGTCGCCGAAAGCCACCGTACGTCCGCAATGGACGCAAGGTGGGGTCAGGTTCGCCCCGCAGCCGCCGCAGAACCTGTCGTCCGGGCCGGCCGCGCGGGAGCAGTGCGCGCAGGTTGGGGTCTTCACGTCTCCGCCAGGTCGCCGGAGGTCCAGTATGGCCTGACCGCCCGGGTCGTTTCCTTACCGCTGTAGCTAACGCGACAAGGGGTCCGCACCAACACCGCCGCGCGGCTACAGTTTCGTGCACTGACAGACCGCGGCCTGCGCGCCGGGGTCTCGTGTGGCGCTGGAGGCGTTCGGGGGGTCCCGCCGGAGGCGGGCCGCCGGTGCGCACGCCAGCGGACGCTAACCGATCGATGGTCGTACGTGGGAGGCCGAACGATGTTGGTGCGACTGGCGCTCGCCTGGACCGACCCCTTCGGGGTCGCGCACGGCGTGGGCGAGCTTGTGGACATCGACGCGGTCACCCTCGCCGAGCTCGAAGAGCAGGGAGTGGTGGAGAACATGACCGAGATTCAGCCGACGCCCGACCAGCCGCAGAAGGCGTGGGTCGGCCCCGGTGCGCCGCCGACCGGTGACAAGGCGTGGGTCGGCCCCGGGTCGCCGCCCGCCGGTGACAAGGCGTGGGTGGGCCCCGGTGCGCCGCCGGCCGACGACCCGGACGCGGAGACCGACGAGAAGCCGTGACCGCCTGACGTGACGCGGGGGGCGGGCCGGGAGATCCGGCCCGCCCCCTGCCGTTAGCTCAGCTCGCGGTGCAGGCCACCCCGTTGAGCTTCACGTTCGTCGGGGCCGTGGACGGGCCGGAGCCGGTGAAACTCACCGTCCAGCTCTGCGCGGGCGCCAGGTTCGGGGCCCAGCCCGGCGCGGTGACCGTCACCGTGCCGCCGCTGCTGGTGAACGTGCCGTTCCAGCCGTTGACGATCACCTGGCCGCTGCCGAGCGTGAAGGTCAGCACCCAGTTGGCGAACGTGGTGCTGCCGGTGTTGGTGATCACCAGCGAGGCGTTGTAGCCGTTGGGCCATGAGTTGTCGATCCGGTGCACCGCACGGCAGCTCGTCCCGGTGTTCGGGCTGGGGCTCGCGCTGGGGCTCGGCGACGCGCTGGGCGACGGGCTCGTGCTGCGGCTCGGGCTGGCGCTCGGGCTCGGGCTGGCGCTCGGGCTCGGGCTGGCCGACGGCGAGGGGCTCGCCGAGCGGGACGGGCTGACGCTCGGCGACGGGTCGACGACCCCGCTCTTGGCCTTCATGTTCAGCGAGTGCTGCCGGAACACGGCGTGCTCGGGGCAGCCCTGGCCGGAGTCGAAACCGCCGCAGTTGCTGTTGGCGGGGAACCACCAGAACGCGTCGCCGTCGCCGCCGGAAGCCTCCATCTCGGCGTACATCTCGGACCACCAGGTGGTCTTGTCGTCGTGCACGTTCCACTCGCCGAGGAAGAACGGCTTGCCGACCACGGTGTGCGCGTCGCTGATCCAGCGGCGCAGCAGCGCGCGGGCCGAGGCGAAGTTCAGGCCGGCCCAGCCCTCGGCGGGGTACATGTGCCCCGAGGTGAAGTCGATGTACGGCGAGGACTGGATGTAGGTCCACGGGCCGCCGGAGTCGCCGCCGTAGCCGTACTTCGTCTCCTGGCCCTCCTGCCCGGTGCCCAGCAGGTGGTTCGGGTCCAGGCTCTTGACCAGCGCGCCCATCTCGTCGACCCAGGCCCGCAGGGTGGTGCCCGTGGTGTTCTCGTTGGGCGTGGCGTCGGGGTAGCGGGGCTCGTTCATGAGCTCCCAGGCCAGGATGGTCGGGTCGTTCTTCCAGGCCACGCCGGTGAACGAGTTCGTCCTGGTCAGCGCCTTGGTGACGTAGTCGCGGTACTGCGTGAAGCAGCCGGGGCAGGCGGTCTTGTTGAAGAAGCGCCAGCGGTTGGCGTATCCGGTGGGCAGGCCCTCCCAGGACAGGCGCTTGTCGATGCCGCCGTACGCCTCCCAGAAGTTCTCGAACACGGGGATGAGCCGGATGTTGTGGTCCCGGGCGGACTTCATGACGTAGTCGAAGAGGATGAACGCCTCCTCGGTGTAGACGCCCTCGGCGGCCTCGAAGCCCATCCAGTCCTCGTGGCTGAACATCCACAGCCGCAGCACCGACACGTTGTCGCTCTGCAGCCGGGTCATGTGGGCATCGATCTTGGCTTTGTCGACGTACTGCTCGCCGGGCAGCCAGTCGTAGCCGAAGGTGAACACGTCGTAGGTGTTGGTCCCGGCGAAGTGGTAGGGCTTGCCGTCCAGGCAGAAGCGGATGCCGCAGCGGGTGACGAAGCTGTCGCGCGGGTCGGCCGCCTGGGCGGCGGGGGAGCCGACGAACGGCACGGCCAGCGCCAGTGTGGCCGTGACCGCCGCCAGTGCGGCCAGCAGGGCACGCCGTGGAGAACGGGGCATGGGGTCTCCTCGATAACGCGGCCGCTCTCAGCGATGCGGGCACATCGCGGGCGTTGGGAACGGCCGTCAATGGAAGCGCTCCCATACTAGGGTGCGGGCCCCGTCGGGTAAAGCGGTTCAGTAGAGGCCGAACCCGTTGTGCGCGAACGGATCGAGGCTCCACCCCGCGCGGGGTGGAGCCTCGATCGGTGGAACAGTCGGTGTCAGCGGTCCTGCATGCCCGCGCGGCGGCGCAGCGCGGGGACGTCCATCACCACGATGCGGCGGCCCTCGGTGCGCAGCCATCCCCGGCTGGCGAAGGAGCCGATCGCCTGGTTCACGCTCTGCCGCGAGCCGCCCGCCATCTCGGCCAGCTGGCTCTGGTTCAGCTCGATCGTGATCATCGGGGCCTGGCTCTCCCCGGCCAGCCGCACCAGCGTCTTGGCGACGCGGCCGGGCAGGTCCAGGAAGACGTGGTCGGCGTTCTGCTCGGTCAGCCGGCGGATCAGCGCGCCCAGCGAGCGCATGACGGCGTCGAGGATGCGCGGGTTCGAGTGCACCAGCTCCATGAACGCCCCGCGCGACAGTGCCAGCGCGGTGCAGTCCTCCAGCGCCTCGCACGACGCCGAGCGCGCCGAGCCGTCCAGAAGGGACACCTCGCCCAGCACATCCGGCGGGCGCAGCACGGACAGCACCGCGCGCTCGCCGGTCGGGGACGTGCGGAAGATGGCCACCGATCCGCGCTTGAGCACGATGAGGGACTCGCCGGGGTCGTTCTCGACGAACAGCAGCTGCCCCTTGCGGAAGGTGCGGGGCACCGCCGCGGCGATCACCCGCTGCCGAACCTCAGGCTCCAGACCAGCGAACATGTCGACCCCGGTGAGCGCGTCCGCAGCTTCCGGAATGCGAATCTCCACCGCCTACCCCTTCCGTGTTCCCACCCCCACCGGCATCCACGGTCGTGGTGGCCGGTGCAACCCTGGACAGATCATCGCGTGCGTGAGCCGCCACGTCCACTCCGTGCGTCGCCATCGGAGGGCGTCCATCAACAGATCTGCCGTAACGCAGACACCTCCGACGGATACGACACCGTGTCGCCACGTGTGATAATCCGCCCGTGCTGGCTGACGATACGATCCGCACGACACTTCGTACGGCATGGCACCTTCAGCCGGACGGCTGCACTCCGCTGGACGGTGAGCCGACGACATCGACCAGGACGGTTGCCGTAGGTGACCGGCGGTACCTGGCAGTGCTGGTGGCGGCCGGTGAGCGGCGCCGTTTCGAGGCGGGGCTCGCCGCGGCCGAACATCTCGACCGGCAGGGTGTCGACACCGGCGCCCCGGTGCGGGCGGCGGACGGCGCGCTGAGCGTGCCCGTCGGCGAGCACGTGCTCGCCCTGGTCGCCTTCGTGCCCGGCCGCCCGCTCGACGGCGCCGACCCCGTGGACCAGCAGTGGTGGGGCGACCGGCTCGGCGCGGCGCACCGCGGGCTAGCCGGCTTCCGGCATCCGGGTCTGGCCGAGTGGCATCCGCTGCGTCCGGACGCGCCGTATCTGTCCTGTGCGGGCTGGCTGCGGCCGGCGATCACCGGCGCGGTCACCGCGCTGACGAAGCTGCAGATCACCGATCGGCTCACGGTCGGCCCGCTGCACGGCGACCCGCACCCGGCGGCGTTCCGGCTGGACCACGACACCGGTCGCATCGGGCTGGTCAGCTGGCGGTATGCGGGGTTCGGCCCGCTGATGTACGACGTGGCCTCGGCCGTCCGGCACGCGGGCGGCCCGGAGCGGGCGCGGGAGCTGCTGGCGGCGTACGCGGCCGCGGGCCCGGTGCCGGTCGCCGAGATCGAGGGCAGCCTGGACACCCTGCTGCGCTTCCGCTGGGCGCTGGAGGCCGACGCGTACGCCCACGCCCTGGTCACCGGCGACCTGACCCCTGCGGACACCGACCGCTGCCGAGCGGGCCTCGACGAGACCCGCGCCGCCCTGCTCGACTGACCCCGCTCCTGCATCCGTCCCTGCGGCGGGCTCTCTTGATCGTTCGACTTGCCTGGCACCTGTGCGTATCTTGACCCCGCATTCGCCCAGGTGCCTGGCAAGTCGAACGATCATGGTGCGTTCCGTCCCCGGCTCGCGCCGCGCGATGCGCGGTGAACGGTCAGCAGGTGCGGAGGTGGGTGAGGACCAGGGGGTCGATGTGGCCGGGGACCATGCGCTCCTCGAGGTTCTCGATGCCGGCCCAGTCGGACAGGGCGGCGTCGAGATCGGACGCGGTGTGGCCGCGGGCGGTCAGCAGGGCGCGGACCTCGTCGGCGACGGCGTCGCGTAGGGGGAGCAGGGTCGCCGGGTCGGGCTTGCCGAACAGCAGGGTGTGGATGTCGAGCAGGCGGGCCAGCTCGGCGCACGGGTCGGGGTGGTCGTCGACGCGCAGGTCGACCACGATGTCGCTGGTGCCGCCGTAGCCCTGGCCGGGGGCGACGACGTACAGCGCCGCGCTCTGCCGTCCGCGCCGGTCGCCGCCCGCGCCGTCGCCCGCGCGCAGCGCGGCCAGCAGCCGGTACGCCAGCGCCGCGGCCGGGTCGGAGGCCAGCCAGGCGGTCTCCATGGCGGCGGCCACCTCGGGTCCGGTGAGGATGTTGCCCTGGATCGCGTATCCGTCACCGGTGCGCCCACCGGCCCAGCCGTGGCACCCCGACCCGGTGAACGTCGCGCCGTCGCCGGTGCGGCCCACCACGCCGAGCTGGCGCGATTCGCGGTCCGGGTCGGCGGCGGTCAGCCCGGCCACCACGCCGGCCGCCGCGGTGCCGGTGCGCAGCAGGGCCAGCCCCTGCGGGCGGTAGGCCAGGTTGGCGTAGGACTGGGTGGCCAGCGCGCCCACGGCGGCCTCCGCGGCGGGCACGGCTGCCCCGGCGGCCAGGAACTTGCTGGCTACGGCGACCCCGTGTGCGACCCCGTCGGCCGAACGCGCGACGATCGAGAACGTCATGGCGCCCAGGGTAGGGCCCACGGCGCCGGACGCACCGCACAGGGACAGGGGAAGACGTGGCCTACCGCTATTTCTACGACTGCGAGTTCATCGAGGACGGAGTCACCATCGACCTGGTCTCGATCGGCGTGGTCGACGAGTTCGGCCGGGAGTTCTACGCCGTGTCCACCGAGTTCGACCCGAAGCGGGCCATCCCGTGGGTGCGCGACAACGTGCTGAACCTGCTCCCGTCCCCGGCGGACAAGGCGTGGCGCTCGCGCGAGCGCATCCGCACCGAGCTGCTGGAGTTCCTCACCGAGCCGCTGGCCGGCCGGCCGCAGGAGACCATCGAGCTGTGGGCCTGGTACGGCGCGTACGACCACGTGTGCCTGGCGCAGCTGTGGGGGCCGATGGTGGCGCTGCCCCGGGCGATTCCGCGGTTCACCAAGGAGCTGCGCCAGCTGTGGGACGACAAGGGACGCCCGACGCTGCCCGAGGCGGCCACGGCCCGCCACGACGCGCTCGTGGACGCCCGGCACAACCTGGCCCGCTGGAAGGCGATGACGGCGCGTAAGCGCAAGGACGCGAAACCGCCGGCGGTGGACGCCGGGTGAAGGGCCGATGACGGGCCGGAACGGCACGCCCCGGGCTGCCGCGGCTCTGTCACGCACGGGTAACCTTGCCATGACGACACTGTTGCGCTGGCCTGGTGACCGGCTCGCGCCCCCGACATGTGGACAGCGGCGGGGCGTGCTGGCCTTACCCGGGCAAGCCCAGTACAGTGCGCATTTGCGGCCCGCCCCGGCCGGCAGCGTAGCCGTGATCACTCGTCTCCCGGGGCCCGGCAACTGACTACCCGTAATCGGGAGGACGAGAAAATGCGTATCGGCGTACTCACCGGCGGCGGCGACTGCCCCGGTCTCAACGCGGTCATCCGCGCCGTGGTCCGCAAGGGCGTGGGCACCTACGGGCACGAGTTCGTCGGGTTCCGCGACGGCTGGAAGGGCCCGCTGGAGGGCATCACCCGCCCGCTGGGCATCCCGGAGGTCCGGGGCATCCTGCCGCGCGGCGGCACGATCCTGGGCTCGTCCCGCACCAACCCGTTCAAGATCGAGAACGGCGTGGAGCGGATCAAGCAGAACCTGACCGACATGGGCGTGGACGCGCTCGTGGCGATCGGCGGCGAGGACACCCTCGGCGTGGCCACCAAGCTGACCGAGCTGGGCGTGAACGTCGTCGGCGTGCCGAAGACGATCGACAACGACCTGGGCGCGACCGACTTCACGTTCGGCTTCGACACCGCGGTCAACATCGCCATGGAGGCGATCGACCGGCTGCACACCACGGCCGAGTCGCACCACCGCACCGTGGTCGTCGAGGTCATGGGCCGCCACGCGGGCTGGATCGCGCTGCACGCGGGCCTGGCCGGCGGCGCGAACGTGATCCTGCTCCCCGAGCAGAAGTTCGACCTGGACAAGGTCGTCGAGCACGTGGAGACCCGGTTCAAGACCAACTACTCGCCGATCATCGTGATCTCCGAGGGCGCCATGCCGACCGACGGTGACATGATCACCCTCAACGGCGAGCTGGACGCGTTCGGCCACGTGCGCCTCGGCGGCATCGGCAACTGGCTGGCCGACCAGCTGGAGAAGCGCACCGGCAAGGAGGCCCGCGCGGTCGTGCTGGGCCACACCCAGCGCGGCGGCACGCCGACCGCCTTCGACCGGGTGCTCGCGACCCGCTTCGGCCTGCACGCCATCGACGCCGTCCACGAGGGCGACTTCGGCAAGATGGTCGCCCTGCGCAGCACGGACATCGTGCGCGTCCCGCTGGCCGAGGCCACCCGCGAGCTCAAGACCGTCCCCCTCCACCGCTACACCGAGGCCGAGGCCTTCTTCGGCTGAGCCCGACCCACGGCGGGTTGATCATGAACTTAAGGAAGTGTTCGGCGGCGTGTCGGCACCCCTAACTTCATGATCAACCCGCTTCGCGCATGGAGGGAGTACGGATGTACACCGTTGCCGTGATCGGGGCGGGGAAGATCGGAGAGGTGCTGCTCTCCGGGCTGGTGAAGGCCGGGTGGCCGGTGGATCAGATCGTCGCCACCGCGCGGCGGGAGGAACGGGCCGAGCAGCTGCGCAACCGGTACGGCATCAGGGTGCTGGACAACACCGAGGCGGTGGCCGCCGCCGACGTGGTGGCGATCGCGGTCAAGCCGCAGGACGCCGGGGCGCTGATGGCCGAGCTGGGGCCGCAGATCCCGGCCGGCAAACTGGTGATCTCGCTGTGCGCGGGCCTGCCGACGGGCTTCTTCACCAAGTGGCTGGCCGAGGGCACGCCGGTGGTGCGGGTCATGACGAACACGCCCGCACTGGTCGACGAGGCCATGACGGCGATCTCGGCCGGGCCGCACGCCACCGCGCACCACCTGGGCATCGCCGAGGAGCTGTTCTCGCCGCTGGGCCGCACGATCCGGGTGCCGGAGAGCCAGCAGGACGCGGTCACCGCGCTGTCCGGCTCCGGCCCGGCGTACTTCTACTTCCTGGTCGAGGCGATGACCGACGCGGGCATCCTGCTCGGGCTGCCCCGCCAGGTGGCGCACGACCTCATCGTGCAGACCGCGATCGGGTCGGCCATCATGCTGCGCGACTCGGGGGAGCACCCGGTGAAGCTGCGCGAGGCGGTCACCTCGCCCGCGGGCACCACCATCTCCGCCATCCGCGAGCTGGAGAACCACGGGGTGCGCGCGGCGTTCCTGGCCGCCCTGGAGGCCGCCCGCGACCGGGCAAAGGAGATCGCCGACCAGGCGTCCTGAGCGCGTTCACGTGATCGGAGGACCCCCGCGGGATCATTCACGCCTGCGGGGGTTCCTGCTGTTCGGAGCGTCGTCTTAGGCTCGGACCAGGGAGTTTGAGTCGAACCCCCGGCCCCGTAGCTCCGCCCCCGGAGCCGCACGCAAGGAGACGGCCATGCGACGCGCAGCAACGATCCTCGGGACCACCCTCGCCGCCCTCATGATCTCCGCCCCGGCCTACGCCTACGCACACGACAAGGTCACCAACCCCGTGCTGCACGCGATCCTCGACGTGCTCACCCTCGCGGTCGTCACCGCTCCGGTGTGGACCGCCTTCGCCTGGTCCCGCGGCCGCCGCTCGGCAGCGCTGATGCTGCTGATCGGACTGGTGCAGATCCCCGCGGGCGTGCTGGCGTTCGTGCCCATCCCCGACCCCGTGTTGCACGCGGCCGCACTCGTGACCAGCCTCGCGATCACGGTCACCTCGATCGTCTACGTACGGCGCGAGGTCGCCGTCGCCGCCGCGGTCGAGGCCGGCTGAGAGACCCGCTGCCGGGGCGACCCGGCGGACGGTGCGAACCCGCTGTCGGCTGTGTGCGACGAGTCGCGGACGGCCGGCGGCGGTACCGCGCAACCGCCCGATCCGGTGCCGCTGCCGGGTCGGGCGGCGGTGCGCAGGGCCACCCGCTCGCCGTCGAGGTCCAGCTCCAGTTGCTCGCCGCTGCGCCGCACCCGCGGGCAGCCCGCGTGCGGCGCGCTCCAGACCCCGTCGGTGCGCCGGTACGCCGTCCACCGGCAGTGCTCCTCCCCGACGTACCCCCAGGCCATGAAAAGCTCGACGCCCAGGTAGCGGTAGAGCCCCACGGTGGCGGTGCGCCCGTCCTCGGGCCGGCGGAAGAACTCGCCGGTCAGCCCCGGCACGACCTGCCCTTCGAGGTCGACGTCGGCCACGGTCCGGTGCGGTGTGTACTCGGCCAGCCGCGGCAGTGCGCCGACCTCGCGCCGTACGTCGTCGCCCGGCATCGCCGGACCGCTTCGCTCGCTCATGCCTGATCAACGAGGCCGCGCCCTGGCGGCGACACGTTCGCGCAGCGTGATCTCAGGGTGCGGAATGCGCCACGTCGGCTGCGGGCGGCGGTGGACGCGGCCTTACCCTGGAGGCCATGCGCCACGAATGGCATGAGCTCAGGCACCCCGGTCTCGAACTGGGCGACAACCGGCAGCCCGGCGAGTCCGGCGTCACCATCGGCCGGCCCACCACGGTCGCCTCGGCGGAGGATCTGGGTCTGGACCACTGGCGCACCCTGCCGCGGGCGCAGATGCCGCCGTGGGAGGACTACAGCGAGGTCGAGCAGGTGTGCCGGGTGCTGGACTCGGTGCCCTCGGTCGTCGCGCCGTACGAGGTCGACCAGCTGCGCCAGCGGCTGGCGCAGGTCTGCGAGGGCAAGGCGTTCCTGCTGCAGGGCGGCGACTGCGCCGAGACGTTCGCCGACAACACCGAGAGCCACCTGCTGGCCAACGCCCGCACGCTGCTGCAGATGGCGGTGGTGCTGACGTACGGCGCGAGCATGCCGGTGGTCAAGGTGGCCCGGGTGGCCGGCCAGTACACCAAGCCGCGCTCGCAGCCGCTGGACTCGCTCGGCCTGCCCGCGTACCGCGGCGACATGATCAACTCGTTGGAGCCGACGCCCGAGGCCCGCGTCGCCGACCCGCAGCGCATGATCCGGGCGTACGCCAACGCGGCCGCCGCGATGAACATGCTGCGCGCGTACCTCGGCGGCGGCCTGGGCGACCTGCACGCCGTGCACGACTGGAACCGCGACTTCGTGCGCACCTCCGCCTTCGGTGAGCGTTACGAGGCCATCGCCCGTGAGATCGACCGGGCGCTCGCGTTCATCCGCGCCTGCGGCATGACCGACGAGGAGGCGCTGCGCACCGTCACGCTCTACGCCTCGCACGAGGCGCTGGCGCTGGAGTACGACCGGGCGCTGACCCGCATCGCCGACGGCAGGGCGTACGGCCTGTCCGGCCACTTCCTGTGGGTCGGCGAGCGCACCCGCGACCTCGACGGCGCGCACCTGGACTTCATCTCCCGCATCGCCAACCCGATCGGCGTGAAGCTCGGCCCGACCACGACGCCCGACTACGCGCTGCGCCTGTGCGAGATGCTCAACCCCGACAACATCCCCGGCAAGCTCACGCTGATCAGCCGGATGGGCAACCACCAGGTCCGCGACGCGCTGCCGAAGCTGGTCGAGACGGTGCGTGACAACGGCGCGAAGGTCGTCTGGCAGTGCGACCCGATGCACGGCAACACCCACGAGTCGTCCAACGGGTACAAGACCCGCCACTTCGACCGCATCGTCGACGAGGTGCTGGGCTACTTCGAGGTGCACAAGATGCTGGGCACCCACCCGGGCGGCATCCACATCGAGCTGACCGGCGAGGACGTCACCGAGTGCCTGGGCGGCGCGCAGGCCCTGGCCGACGCCGACCTGGAGCGCCGCTACGAGACCGCCTGCGACCCGCGCCTGAACACCCAGCAGTCGCTGGAACTGGCCTTCCTGGTCGCGGAGATGCTCCGCGGCTGAGCCGCGCTCAGCCCATGATCGCCGTTTCCGGTCATGATCTGTGGTTTGTGCGCAGATCATGACCGGAAACGGCGCTCA
>NZ_JBEZEB010000035.1:84200-86953 GCF_040648615.1 Catellatospora sp. NPDC049111
GGGCCAGCCGTGGTCGGTTATTGGCGCGGGGGTTGTCCCGCGAACCCCACTTGCGGGGGTTCGCGGTAATTTATCTGGTTTTTGGGGCGCGCAGATCATGACCGGAAACGGCGATCACCAGGCACGGCCGAAGCGTGAGCCACGCGACCTCAGCAGGCCTTCGCCGTCGATGCGAAGCCGATCACCCGCGGTGTCGGCACCTGCTCCCATCGTGAGACGCCCAGCACGGTGTAGCGCACCGGCAGGCTCTCGATCCAGGTCCGGGCGCAGGGTGCGGGCGGCTCGTCGGTGCGCACCGTGAGCACCAGGTTCAGGTCTCCACCGGCGGTGATGACGACCGGCTGGAACGGCTGTTTCCCGCCTGGGAACATGACATGCACGTCCACGATCGTGAAACTGTCCAGGTCTCGCCGCAGCTCCTCGATCCTGACCGGGTGCGGGCCGGGGTTCGCGATGGGGAAGTAGAAGCGGTGCAGGACCGCCGGGTCCCAGGTGAAGCGCAGCTCGGTCACGCCGCCGGCCCGGTGCTCCTCGTGCTGGGAACCGCCGCTCAGGCTGCCCGCCGCCAGCCGGTAGCCGTCGGCCTCGGTCTGTGTGGGCCGCTGGGACTGCTGGGCCTGACGCGCCGCCGTGACCTGCCGTCCGGCCACAACGCCGATCAGTGTGAGCACCACCACGATGGCTCCGATGAGCAGCGTTCGCGATCGGATCCGTCGCCCCTGCCGTGACGGGGCCTCCGGCGACAAGGGCTCCTGTGACAAGGACCCGAAGTCGGTCTCGGGCGCATCCGGTTCGGGCGCGCCGGCTCGCGGGAGTGGGCCGTTTTCGGCCGGGACGTCGGTCACAGCACGCAGGATAGGAACAATCGCCCGGTGGCGCTGTCCCGTGATCCGGGCCGCCCGGCGGCAGCACGGTCCGATGCGGTAGGAACGAGGCATGACGCAACTGGTTGATCTTCGCAGCGACACCGTCACCAAGCCGACCGCGCCCATGCGGGCCGCGATGGCCGCCGCCGAGGTCGGTGACGACGTGTACGCCGAGGACCCGACCGTCAACGCCCTGGAGCGCAAGGTCGCCGCGCTGTTCGGGCACGAGGCGGCGCTGTTCGCCCCGACCGGCTCGATGGCCAACCAGATCGCGCTGCAGCTGATCGTGCCGCCCGCGCAGGAGCTGCTGTGCGACGCGAACGCGCACGTGGTGACGTACGAGATCGGCGCGGCCGCGGCCATCGGCGGCATCTCCAGCCGCACCTGGCCCTTCGCGGGCGGCGCGATCGACGTGGAACAGGTCGCCTCGATGATCCGCCCCGACGGCTACCACGCCGTGCCGACCAGGGCGATCGCCGTCGAGCAGACCCACAACATGGCCGGTGGCGTCGTCATCGGACTGGAGACGCTGCGCGCCCTGCGCGAGGCCGCCGACACCGCGGGCATCGCGATGCACTGCGACGGGGCCCGGATCTGGCACGCGCACATCGCCGACGGGGTGCCGCTGGCCGAGTACGGCGCGCTGTTCGACACGCTGTCGGTGTGCCTGTCCAAGGGCCTGGGCGCGCCGGTCGGCTCGCTGGTGGTCGGCAGCGCCGAGAAGATCGCCAAGGCGCGCTGGATCCGCAAGCGCATGGGCGGCGGGATGCGCCAGGCGGGCATCCTCGCCGCGGCGGGTGTCTACGCGCTGGACAACCACGTGGAGCGGCTGGCCGAGGACCACGTGCGGGCGCGACGGCTCGCCGAGGCGCTGGCCCCGTTCGGCATCGTGGACCTCGACCGGGTGCGCACCAACCTGGTCATCTTGGACCTGGCCAAGACGGCCTTGGACGCCCCCACCCTGGCGGCCCGCGCCCGCGAGCAGGGTGTGCTGGTCAGCGCGCTCGGCCCGCGTACCGGCCGCCTCATCACCCACCTGGACGTCGACGACGCCGGCCTCGATCGTGCGATCGACGTGCTGGCGGCCATCTTCCGCGGTTGATATCGTTATCCGGGGGGATTTGATATCAAACTGGGGAGGGCTCATGCGCACGGTGATCGACATCGACGACAAGGCGCTGGCCGAGGCGTCGGCTGAGCTGGGCACGACGACGAAGGTGGCCACGGTGAACGAAGCGCTGCGGCTTGCCGCGGCTCGTCGCCGTACCGAGGAGTATCTGCAGCTGCTGCGTGATCTCGACCTGACCGAGGAGGCTCGCTCGCAGGCGTGGCGGAGCTGATGCTCTTCCTGGCCGACAAGTCCGCCCACGAGCTGGCGCGACGCGATGAGAAGGCGGGTCGCGCGTTCGAGACGCTGGCCGTGACCGGCCTGCTCGCGACTTGTGCCGTGGTGCAACTGGAGATCCTGTACTCGGCGCGCAACAGGGCTGAGCACAAGATCCTCAGGGCGTACCTGCGCGAGCACTGCGTCTGGCTGGAGACCACGGACGCGGTGCTGGTGCAAGCCGTCGACCTGCAGGAGGAACTGTTCGACCGGGGGATGGGCCGCAAGCCGCTGCCGGATCTGATCATCGCGGCGGTGGCTGTCCACCACGACGCGGTGCTGGTGCACAACGACCGCGATTTCGCGGACATCGCTGCCGCCGCACCAGGCCTGCGACAGCGCTGGATCGTGCCACCCGGCTGAGCCAGTCCGGTTTGCAGACCCGTGAACAGGAAGAGCCGGGGCGGGGGGGGGGGCCCGCCCCCCCCCCGGCCCCCCCCCCCCACGCCGCCCGGGGCGGCGGGGGCGGGAGGAGGGAGAGGCGGCGCGGAACACAGCACCCC
>NZ_JBEZEB010000036.1:0-85597 GCF_040648615.1 Catellatospora sp. NPDC049111
CTCCCTGATCTCCCGCGCCGCCCGCACCACCGAGCTGCGGGTCAAGCACATCGAGTTCGACACCCGCGCCCGGCGGTTCGTCACCGACTCGATCGACCACGACGGGCAGCTGAACCTGATCGCCAACCGCCGCCAGGCGGGCGACATCGACGAATACGCCGGCAAAGAGGCCGAGCAGCGCGGCATGAACCCTGTCCCCGGTGGCGCGGACGTGCTGTTCCTGGAGATCGACGTGGTGGACCCGTCACAGTTCACCAACGTGCTGCACGTCAGCGGTGCACAAGTCGGCAGCTACCGTGTGCTCCGCGCCGCCGCACCAGCAGCGCCGAACGCCATCGCCGCGATCCTGCTCGCGCTGCGCGACACCACCGGCGTCCGCCCGCACTGCTACTTCGAATGGTCGGAAGGCTCACCGCTGACGCACCTGTTCCGCTACCTGCTTCTCGGGCGAGGGGACACCCCGCCGGTGGTCCGGGAGATCCTGCGGCAAAGCGAGCACGACCCCGCCCGCCGGCCCGGCATCCACGTCGGTGGTTGACCGGTCCGTAGCCCTCGCCATGACAACCACATCGGTGGCACGCGCTGACTGCCAGGACCTGCAACGCGTTCATGACCCGACGGTCGGGGACATGGCAGAGGTGCCTGTGTCGAACAGTGTGGAGCGGTCGACCACCGACTGAAGGCCGGGCCGGGACGAGACGCCGTCTCAAGACTGTGGCCCGCCCTGAACAGGGCGCACACGGGCGAGCGGTAGGGTTCGCGAGGTTTTGGGACAGGGAGGAGACGATAGTGCTGCGTCTACGGGTCATAGTGGCGGCGGCGCGGTCCGATGAGGTCGTTGCGCTGCTGACGGCCAGCCCGGCCGTCGCGCACATCATCGTCCTGCCCGCGGCGGCACGGCTGCCCGCCGGCGACGTCGTGCTGTGCGACCTGGCTCGCGAAGGCGCCAACACGGTTCTGCAGGCGCTGCGCACGCTGGGCATCGACGAGACCGGTGCGATCACGATCGAGGACGCCGGCGTCGTACTGTCGGCATCGGCGGAGCGGGCCACGCAGGCGGCACCTGGCCTGGACGTCGACGCCGTGGTCTGGGACGAGATCGAACACCGAACCGGTCAGGAAACCCGCCTGTCGGCGACGTACCTGGCCCTGCTGACCGTGGCGACCGTCATCGCGGCGATCGGGGTGCTGCTCGACCAGCCCATCCTGATCGTCGGTGCCATGGTCGTCGGACCCGAGTTCGGGCCTCTTGCCGCACTGTGCGTGGCACTCGTCCGGCGCCGCTGGGACATGGCCGCCCGCTCCGCGATCGCGCTCGTGGTCGGGTTCCCGGCCGCGATGGCGGTCACCGTCGTGGCGACGTGGGCGCTGACGGCCGCCGGACTGGTCGACCGCAGCATGCTGCTGGCCGAGCGGCCGTTGACGGACTTCATATGGCGCCCCGATGCGCTGTCGTGGGTGGTCGGGTTCCTGGCAGGAGTCGCCGGGATGCTGTCGATCACGTCCGCTCGTTCTGGTGCGCTCATCGGCGTGCTCATCTCCGTCACCACCGTTCCGGCTGCCGCC
Source organism: Catellatospora sp. NPDC049111 (assembly GCF_040648615.1). Classification (NCBI taxonomy): domain Bacteria; kingdom Bacillati; phylum Actinomycetota; class Actinomycetes; order Micromonosporales; family Micromonosporaceae; genus Catellatospora; species Catellatospora sp. NPDC049111. The sequence goes on from NZ_JBEZEB010000036.1 coordinate 1,567, forward strand.
AACGCAGCAGTGGCGCTGGCTTACCACGCACCGGCAGAAGCCTTCGGCTCCGCAGCCCAACTCCTGATCAATCTTGCGGCGATCGTCGCAGCCGGAGTGCTCACGCTGGGCGTGCAGCGGTTGTGGTGGCAGCGGGTACGTCCGCCGGCGCGGCCGATCGCCGTGGCGCAGGCGACATCACACAGGTGACGAGCGGCCGGCACCTCCCTTCAAGGCGATGCGCCAACCTGGTGTGGTAAATGTGCAGCCAAGTCGGTAGTGCGTCGGCGCGTTGCCCTCAGACAACTCCTCCCTATGCGGCCAAGGCCGCGACCCAGCCCGGCCATGGCGCGCCGGTGGGCCTCGGCTCGGCCCGGCTGCGGCGGTGCGGCGTCGGCGAGCACGACCGTTCCTGCCGCCTACGCGGCTGGCCCCGACGGTGCTGCGCATCTTGAATACGCAACGGCAAGTCTTCGCGGGCCATGAGCCACCTGCGCGCATCAGGGTCCGTCCGTTTCCGGTCGTCGGTGAACACGATGCCGACCAGACTTCCCAGCGCTCCACTGTCGACCCCATCGGATGGTGCGCGCCGCCCCAACCGCGTACCGGACGCGGCGGCTGCGGCGGCGGCAAATAGGCGAGAAGATCGTCGCAACGTTACCGCTGATCAGGGATTGTCGATGCCTCCGTTGCCACGTTCAGCGGCCGGGTGGTTCGGCGACCTGGGACACCAACGACACGACGGCGTCCAGATGAACCGGTGTCGTCAGGTGCCCGAGCCCGGCCAGCACCCGAACATCGAGGCCCATGGTCCGGCGGACCACCGGCGCCAGCCGACGGGGCGGCAGGAAACGGTCGTGCTCGCCGACCCCGACCACGCACGGCACCGCGGCCCGGCGGGCCAGTAGATCAGCGGGCAGCGGCGGCGGGGCCAGGGTCGTGCGGCAGCAGGCCGCCACCAGCGCCATCCACTCCACGTCGATCTCGGGCGGCGCCGTCCCAGGGGCGACGAAAAGCCGCAGCATGCGTAGGGTGTGCTCAGAGGTCGGACGCAGCAGCCACGCAGCCGAAGCCAGCGCCAGCGCCGGGTCCACACTCAGCCGGATGAAACCGGCCGGAGACACCAGCGCCCGCGCCGCGATCCGGGGCGAGCCGGCAGCCAGGGCCACTGCCGCGCCCAGCGAATTGCCCAGCAGCACCACCCCGTCGGCGTCGATCGCCGCCAGGACCTCGTCGACGACCTGGCCGTACCAGGCCAGTCTGGCCCGGCGAGGCCGGCGCGGATCGCTGAGTCCGGGCTGTCCCGGCAGGTCGATGACAGTGGTCGCCCACCGGCGCGACAACACTCGCAGCCACGGCAGAGCCGCCGCGGCGTTGGCACCGGTCCCAGGTACCATGACGACCCGCGGGCGTCCGGCACCGGCGCAGGTGAGCTCCACCCGGCCGGCGCTGGTGTCCAAGGTTCTGCTGGTGAGCGGGAAGTCCGCTCGCGCCAGGACCCGCCGGCATCGCTGTACGTCGGTCCGGCCTTGCGAACTGCGGTACACGGTCGGCATCGCGCCAGTGTTTCCGGCGGCTCGCGGTCCGGTCCAGCTCTCCCACGCGAGACGCCACACTCTTCCGTGGTGCCGGAAGGCGAGCGAACCGATCGACACTGTGGTGAAGTGCCAGAACCGGTGATGATCACATTTAGTGAAACGGGACACCGCGTGACGGCGGGCCACGTCAGCCAGTCATAGTCATTCGTCTCGACCTCTAGCAACGTCCACCACCCCTGTCGTGGGCGATGGCCCCGCAGGGCGATCAAGCTATCGGGCGGCGCGGCGATGGCAGCAGAAGTGGGTCCGCGGCATTGCCGGCTCCAATGTCAGGAAACCGGCAGTGCGATGCTGTCGATCGCTGCGTCGGCGATGCGGTTCCTGGTCTTCGCGTCGACCCCTGCCTTGGCGAGCGCTTCGAGCCCGCGATGCGTGGCGAGGATCAGTCCGCCGAGAACCTCAGCGTCGGCACTCGGATCCAGGTGCCCGGCGCGCTGCGCCTGCTCGACAAGCCGGCGGCAGCTGTCGAGCAGCGTTTCGTATGTCGCCAGCGACCTGGTGGCGATGGCGTCGTTCTCCGACGCCAGTTCGGCCGTGGCCTTGGCCAGCAGGCAGCCAGGCCGACCGGTGTGGTCGTCCGGCGCAGTGAGCCATGCGCGGAGGCGGTCGAGGGCCTGGTCCTCCGGGCCTTCGAGCATGGCGGCGGCTCCCTGCTCGGAGGTTGCGCAGTACTGCTCGAACACCCGCTGGAAGATGGCCTCCTTGTCGCCGAATGCGCCGTAGAGGCTTCCCTTGCTGAGCCCTGTCGCGCGGGAGAGATCGTCGACCGAGGTGCCGTGGTAACCGGTTTCATTGAACAGCCGGTGCGCGGTGGCCAGGACCTCTTGCTCGCTGAACTTCCGTGGTCGCGCCATGCCTCCATAGTACGGAGTTCTGAACGATCGGTCCAGAACCTGTTACGGTTGGCCGCATGTACAAAACCAGCACTCCACCAGACACCACCGAATTCGCAGGAAAGCGCGCGATCGTCACGGGAGGCAGCCGCGGGATCGGCGCCGCCATCGTGCAGCGGCTGCTCGACGGCGGCGCGACCGTCGTCACCACCGCTCGCAACGCCACCGACGAGACGCCCAAGGCCGCGACCTTCATCCAGGGCGACATCAGCACGCTCGCGGGCGTGCAGGCCTTCACCGCCGCAGCACTCGACGAACTCGGCGGCGTCGACATCGTGGTCAACAACGCCGCGGCGGCACGCGCCCACATCGGGGGCATCTCAACCATCCCCGATGAGGAATGGATCGACGCACTCAACCTCAACTACCTGTCCGCCGTGAGGGTCAACAACGCACTGCTGCCGGCGCTGCGCCAGGCCGGAGCGGGCAGCGTGATCGTCAACATCTCATCGGGAGCGGCACTCACGCCGGCGCCGCCATTGGCGCACTACGGCGCCGCCAAGGCCGCCCTCAACACCTACAGCAAAGCGCTCGCCTCCGAGCTCGCGCCTGCCGGAATCCGCGTCACCACGATCATCCCCGGCAACGTGCTCACCCCGGGCGCCGACGCGATCCGCCAGAACTTCGCCGACGCGATGGACGTCCCGCTTGCCGCCACCACGGCGGGCATCCCTCTGGGCCGCCCCGGAGACCCGCGCGACATCGCCGAAGCCGTCGCCTACCTCGCATCGGACCGGGCTCAGTGGGTCACCGGAGTTAGCCTGACAGTCGACGGCGGTGAACTCCCCGTCATCTAGCTCCCGGTTCGACCGGCCTCTTGTGCGGCGCACAACGACCCCGGCGGCGCGGGAACTGTCCCGCGCCGCCGGGCGTCAGGTCGAGCAGGTGACCGACCAGGGTCGGGCTCGTGAGTGCGCCGCGTCCAGCAGCCTTTACGGCGCAGTACCGCGAGCTGGTTCATCTGATCAGGTGCCTCATGTACTGCGTACCTCTGACGGCTTCAACCACGCGTTGGCCTGTCTAAGGGCATCGGGACGATCGTGCTGCCGAGCCCCCGCCCCGCGCGGTGGACAGTCGGCACAGTGATGAGGTCCCCTGCCGGGAGGCTTGGCTGATGCCGCCTCAATGCTGGCCAGGCTGTTCGGCTGGTGCACGGCGCACGCTTAATCGGCACATGACCGATCACCGATGACTACGCTGAGTCGTGAATCATGTTCGACTAGTTGCGGGGGGCATCAGGTGGGTACGGTCACGACCAACGACGGCACGGAGATCTTCTACAAGGACTGGGGCACTGGTCAGCCGATCGTGTTCAGTCACGGCTGGCCCCTGTCGGCAGACGACTGGGACAACCAGATGTTGTTCTTCCTGAACCACGGCTACCGTGTCATCGCCCATGATCGCCGGGGACACGGCCGTTCCACTCAGACCAGTGATGGCCACGACATGGATCACTATGCTGACGACCTGGCGGCGGTGACCGCCCACCTCGATCTGCGCGACGCTATACACGTGGGACATTCCACCGGTGGCGGCGAGGTCGTGCGCTACCTCGCCAGACATGGCGAGAGTCGAGTTCAGAAGGCTGCAATCCTGTCTGCGGTTCCGCCGCTGATGGTGCAGACCGAAGCCAACCCCGGGGGACTGCCCAAGAGCGTTTTCGACGACCTGCAAGCGCAGCTGGCGGCGAACCGGTCGGAGTTCTACCGCGCTCTGCCGTCGGGTCCGTTCTACGGTTTCAACCGCCCTGGTGTGCAGGCTTCGGAGGCGATCATCGAGAACTGGTGGCGTCAGGGCATGATGGGCGGCGCCAAGTCCCACTATGACGGCATCGTCGTGTTCTCCCAGACCGACTTCACCGAGGACCTGAAGAAGATCACGGTTCCGGTGCTGGTGATGCACGGCGACGACGACCAGATCGTCCCCTACGCCGACTCGGCACCGCTGTCAGCCAAACTCCTGCGCAACGGCACCTTGAAGACGTATCCGGGATTCCCGCACGGCATGCCGACCACGCACGCCGACACCATCAACGCCGACCTGCTGGCTTTCCTGAAGTCCTGACCGCAGCGCTGCACCCGCTCAGCGGAGGGTACGGTGGCGAAGATCAAAGTGTACGGGGCTCCGTGGTGTCCGGACTGCCGCCGCGTCAAGAAGTTCCTGACCGAGCATCGCGCCCGCTACGACTGGGTCGACGTCGACCAGGACATCCAAGCTCACGCCGAGGTGCGGCGGCTGCAGAACGGCGGCCAGACCATCCCCACGGTCGTCTTCGACGACGGCGCGATGATGGTGAACCCGTCAAACCATACGATCGCGGCGAAGCTGGGTTTGAACCTTCGCGCCGAGCGCGACGTCTACGACCTGGCGATCATCGGCGGCGGGCCCGCAGGCCTGGCCGCGGCCATCTATGCCGCCCGCGAGGGCATCGACGCCGTCGTCGTCGACAAGGGGGCCCTGGGCGGTCAGGCCGGAGCCACCCAGCAGATCGACAACTACCCCGGTTTCCCGGACGGAGTCGGGGGCGCGGAGCTCGCCGCCCGGTTCGTCGCGCAGGGCCGCCGCTACGGCGTCGAGCTGCTGTCAGCCGTCGAGGTGGCGCAGCTGGCGCTCGACGGGCAGGACGTGACGGTCGCCTTGAGCAGCGGCCAGCAGCTGTGTGCCGGCGCGGCGATCGTGGCCACCGGCTCCTCATACCGGAGGCTCGGGCTACCCGGTGAGGACGAGCTCATCGGCGCCGGAGTCCATTACTGCGCCACCTGCGACGGGCCGTTCTACCACGGTGCCGACGAACTGCTGGTCGTCGGCGGCGGCAACTCCGGGCTGGAGGAGGCGCTGTTCCTCTCGCAGTTCGCCGGCCGGGTCCGCATCGTCGAGCAATCGCCGGCGTTGAAGGGTTCCACGCTGCTGCAGAACAAGATCTCCGAGCACCCCGAGTTCACGGTGCACACCAACACCCAGATCACCGCGTTGACCGCCAAGGCCGGGAAGCTGTACGAGGTGACTGCCCGCGACGCGGTCACGGGCGAACAGCTGAACTGGCGTCCGGACGCTGCTTTCGTCTACATCGGCATGGACCCCAACTCCGGCTTCCTGCGGCAGTCCTTGCACCTGGACCAGTGGGGGTTCGTCACCACCGACGACACGCTCGCCACGAGCATGCCCGGCGTCTATGCCGCCGGTGACGTGCGGGCCGGGTCGACCAAACAGCTCGGCGCCGCGGTCGGCGAGGGGATCACCGCGTTGATCCACGCACGCCGGCATCTGCAGCGGCGCGGTATGACCCGAAGCGTGTCGATCAACGCATGATGGGCCTGCCACCGTCTCCGGCCAGCGGGATGTGAGCCAGCGAAAGCGGAGCCGGGCCTATCCGCGCCCGGCTCCGCCTGATCGGTGTTCGGGTTGTCAGACCTGGTTGAGTCCGCCGTACGACGAACACGTCGCCACCTGTCATGAAGCTGCTCGCTCCTGAGGCCAGGAACACCACGACGTTGCCGACCTCCTCGGGACGGCCCATGCGGCCCAGGGGAAGGGATTTGGCGAACTCGGCCTTGAGCTCTTCTGCGGCAGCGGCGTTCGGGGCGAGGCCGGTGATGCCGGGCGTCTCGATAGGTTCCGGGCTGATCGCGTTGACCCGTACCTTCCGCTCCGCCAGCTCGGCTGCCCACGTCCGGGCGAGGGCTCGGACGGCGGCCTTGGAGGCACCGTAGACGCCGAAGGCCTTGGCGCCTCGGGTAGCCGCCGTCGACGCGTTCAAGATCACGGAGGCGTCCTCGTTGAGCAGCGGAAGCGCCTTCTGGACCGTGAACAGCAGGGCCTTGACGTTGAGCCCGAACGTGTCGTCGAAGTGCTTCTCGGTCACCTGCTCCAGCGTGGCGAACTCGCCGCCACCCGCGTTCACGAACAGGATGTCCAGGCCCTGACCTCGTGCCTTGACGGCTTCGTACAACCTGTCGAGATCGTCCGACGAGGTGACGTCGCCGACCAGCCCCGTCGCGCCGGCGCCGATGTCCGCCACGGCCGCGTCCACCTGCTCCTAGCGGCGACCGATCAGGAAGCCGTGGGCCCCCTCTTCGGCGAGCCGCTTCGCGGCGCCCAGCCGATCCCGGTCGTTCCACCGGTCACCACGGCCGTCTTGCCCTCAAGCTGCTTACTCATCTCGAATCTCCGTCCGCGGCGTCCGCCGCTTCATTGTCCGGCCGGCATGGTTGTCGGCCTTCGTTGTCCCCGAGCCGTGCCCGGCGATCTGCCCAAAGGAGGAGGCGATTTCTCCACGGCAGGGTTTCGCGCTGTCCACGCGTGTGATGGCGGCGCGAGTGCGTCAGGCCGTGTAGCCGCCGTTCACGTCGAGCACGGCGCCGGTGACGTATGACGCCGCCGGGCTGGCCAGGAACGCGATGACCGCTGCGGTCTCGGCAGGGTCGCTCACCCGCTTGATGGACAGAGCCGCCACCATCTGCTCCAGCGCCTGCGGGCTCGGCGGCTCCATGCCGGTCTGCATCAGTCCGGCCTGCACGATGTTGACGGTGATGCCGCGCGGGGCGAGATCACGTGCGGCGCCCTTGGTGTACCCGATCAGGCCGGCCTTGGTCGCCGCGTAGTCGGCCAGGCCCGGCAGGCCGACGCGGGAGCCGACACCGGAGCCGATGTTGATGATCCGGCCATCGGCGCGCAGGACCCGTGCCGCCGCGCGGATGATCGCCACTACGCCCGTGTAGTTCGTGGCGTGCATACGGTCCAGGGCGGCCAGGTCAGCGGAGGGGTCGTCGATGGTCCAGCCCTGTACGGCGATGGCGGCGTTGTTGACCAGGATGTCTAGACCGCCGAGGGTGGCCACCACTTCTTCGATCAGCGGCGCGGCCTGGGTCGTGTCGGCCTGATCCGCCCGGATCGCGGCCGCGCGCACTCCCTGGGCCTGCAGGCCGGCCACGACCGCGGCGGCCTTGTCCGCGGAGCCGAGGTAGGTGATGGCGACATCGGCGCCTGCATCCGCCAGAGTTCGCGCAGTGGCCGCGCCTAGACCGCGGGACCCGCCGGTCACGAGTGCGACTTTGCCTTCTAGGGGCTTGGGCATCGATATACCTCTCATGATCATTTTAAATCCGCATAAGGGTCATTTAACCCGTAAGGTGAAAATTTTGCGGCCAGAGGGCCTAGGCGGTGGCTTCATGCGCTCGTCCGGCCCGCGGCGGGCCCGCCGTTCGGGCCCCGCACTCTCAGCGGAGCGCCGGCTGAGACACGCCCGCTTGCTCGGTCGGCGAGGCCAGCAGCCGCAGGGTCTGCTCGGCGCTGGCCCTTATCGCCGCAAGAGCGGCCCTGGCCGGCTCGGGAAGGTTCCGGAGCACGAGATCCACCTGCCATGGTTCAGCGACCTGGTCCAGGAAGCCGATCATCAGCTCGGCGCCTTCCGTCGGCGACGTCGCCATCACCTGGCGTGCGAAGTCCTCCCAGGCCTGCTCGCTGAGGTGCTTGCGCAAGGCCGGCAGCAGGATGGGCTCCTCGTGTGCCATGTGCGTGTGGACCAGGTCACACACGGCCGCCGCGGCGTCGGCCAGGGCCCAGCGGTCGACCTCCTCGGTCAGCGGGACCTGGGCCAAGGTCTGCAGTGCGGCGTCGAGCTGCTCGTGTTCGAAGCCGAGGTCCTCCAGCGCGCGTGCGGCTTCCGGGTCCACCGTGGCGAGGGTGGCCCACAGGATGTGGTCCTCGGTTTCGTGATGGTGGTGCAGGTTGGCGACGATGAAGTCGCGCAGCGTGCGCAGTGCCGTCAGCGGCGCGTTCCCGGCGGCGTCGGTCAGCAGCGTGGTGGATCTGCGGTAGACGTCGTGGGCGAGGGTGGTCTCGATGACCGACAGGGGCTCGCGGGTCTTCATGAAGGGCTCCGTTCGTTGCTTACCACCTGGTCAACAACGAACCTGAGCTGCGCATTCTATTAATGACCACATGTACATTAGGGCGTATGTCACAGCAGAAAGCTCCCCACGACGGCGACGCCGTACCTCGGCGCAGGCACCGCAGGGACCCGGAGGGCAACAGGGACCTGATCCTGCAAGCTGCACGGGCGGCGTTCGCCGAGCGCGGGTACACCCGCGCGACCGTCCGGGACATCGCGGAGCGGGCTGGCGTCACCCACGGCCTGGTGATGCGCCAGTTCGGTTCCAAGGAGCAGCTGTTCCTGGCGGCCGTGCCGGGCACCCGTGACGTCGACCTCGTCATCGCCGGGAACCCGCAGACGCTGCCTGAGCGGGTCGCGGCCGCCTACATCGACCGGATGGAGAACAGTTTCAGAAACGACCCGCTCGTGGCGGTCCTGCGTAGCGCGGCATCCAACGAACAGGCCGCGGTCGGCCTCTACAGCGCGATGCTGGAGCGTACCGCCGGCGCCTACAAACAGGTGGTCACCGGTGAGGACGCCGACGTGCGGGTCGACCTGCTCGCGGCGGTGCTCATCGGCGTCACCTTCTGCCGGTACATCGTCGGTGTCGGGCCGGTCGCGCAGATGAGCCCCCAGCACCTGCAGGCGCACCTGACCCGCCTGGTGAGAAGCGCTCTGTTCGACTGAGCTGGAGAGAGCGGCATGGGGCAGCCGAGGCACCGTGAATGCGAACTCCTGACCTGGTGGTTCCCACCGCATGTCACAGTGAGGGATGAGCGAGAGCTACGCCTCGATCGCGTTCACTCAGCACGTCCGCCAGGCACAGGAGCGCTACGGCAGCCGGGCGGCTGTCAAGCGGCTCGGCGGCGAGGCGCCTGGGCAGCCTACTGGCGGTGGGGAGCCGCGGGATCCGCTCACTGATTTCGAGGCTGAGTTCATCGGGCTGCGCGACGGTTTCTACCTGGCGAGCACCTCCGACACCGGCTGGCCGTACGTGCAGTTTCGGGGCGGGCCGCCCGGGTTCGTCAAGGTCATCGACGAGCACACCTTCGGCTGGGCCGACTTCCGCGGCAACCGGCAGTACATCAGCGCCGGCAACATCGCCGGCGACGACCGGGTGAGCGTCTTCTTCATGGACTATCCCCGGCAGCTGCGGTTGAAGGTGTTCGGTCACGCGAATGTCATCGACGTGCGCGATGACCCGTCGGCGGTACAGGCCCTGACCGTTGCAGGCTACCGGGCGAAGGTCGAGCGGGCGGTGATGGTCACGGTCGCGGCGTTCGACTGGAACTGCCAGCAGCACATCACCCCCCGATACTCGGCTGAGGAACTGCGGGAGATCCTTGCGCCGATGCAAGAGGAGCTGGAGCGCCTGCGGGCCCAGGTCCGCGGTGGCGCAGCCGCGGCCTGACATAAGAGTCCTCAGCTCTTGGCCGGCAGCGTGCAGCGGAAGCCGCGGATATATCCGGCGATGGCGTCGAGGTGGGTCTCCAGTGCGAAATGGCCCGCGTCCAGCAGGTGGATGTCGGCGTCGGGCAGGTCACGCTGGAACGCGCGAGCGCCGTCGGGGCCGAAGATCTCGTCGTTGGCGCCCCAGACCGCCAGCAGGGGCACCTGGCTGGTGCGGAAGTACTCCTGCAGCTGCGGATACCCGTCGATGTTGGTCGGATAGTCGTGGAAGAGCTTCAACTGGATCAGGTCGTTGCCGGGACGGTCGAGCAGCGTCTGGTCGTGCAGCCAGTTGTCGGGGCTGACCAGACTCGGGTCGGCTGCGCCGTTGAGGTACTGCCAGCGGGTGGCGTCCAGGGTCAGCACCTTGCGCGCCCCCGGCTCGGTCTCGGCACTGGGATTCGCGGCGTAGGCGAACAGGTCTTTCCAGAAGGGCTCGACGAACCCTTCCATGTAGGCGTTGCCGCTCTGGGTGATGTGCGCATCGCCAGCCGCCAGCCGATAGGGGCACCGTAGTCGTGCACGTAGATCGCGAACGTGTCGACGCCGATGTGATCGAGCAGCCCGGCGGTGAGGGTGCCCAGGGCGTCGAACGTGTAGTCGAACTCCGTGACCGGGGGCTGCGCGGACTGGCCGTAGCCGAGGTGGTCGGGCGCGATGACGTGGTAACGATCCGCCAGCGCCGGAATCAGATTGCGGAACATGACCCATCGAGACCAGTCCAACAACGTAGAACGGCATCCGAAGGCCGTATGACCTGCTAGCTTCGGCAGGTGGCCACCTTGCTGGCGGTGAACGTCGGCCTGCCCAAGGATGTGCCCTGGCGTGGACAGCAGGTGCACACCGGGGTGTGGAAGGAACCGGCCACGGGCCCGGTGATGCTGCGCCGGCTGAATCTCGACGGCGACGGGCAGGGTGACTTGGCCGGCCACGGCGGCGAGCAACGCGCGGTGCTGGTTTACCAGCTGGACTCGTACCGGTACTGGTCCAAAGGTGCTGCACCGTGACGACCTGCGCTTCGGCCAGTTCGGAGAGAACTTCACCGTCGATGGACTGCCCGACGACGAGGTATGCATCGGAGACCGCTACCGCGTCGGCGCAGCCGTCGTGGAGGTGACCCAGCCGCGCGTCACCTGCTATCGCGTAGGACTGCGGATGAACATCACACTGGGCGTTGTCGGCAGCGCCGCCAAGCAGCAACCCACCCGCCGTCAGGGCCGCCGTGAACCGGCCCGGCGGTGTCGTTCGCCCGCAGTGGGCTGACCGTCGCGTGGGGTGAGGGCTATGCCAGCATTCTGGAACTCGCCGAGGCCTGCGATGTACCGGTGCGCTGGTCCTGCCGAACCGGCGTCTGCCACACCTGCGAAAGCGGCCTGCTGTCCGGCGCCGTGGACTACTCACCCGACCCTGTGGAGCCTCCAGGCGAGGGGAACCTGCTGATCTGCTGCTCCCAGCCTGAAACCGAGATCGTCGTTGACCTGTGACGCCAGGTGAGGGTTCCTGCCTCGCCGAACCGCACGGCCGCAGCGGGGATTCCTTTAGCCGGTTGTCGGACTCGGGCCGCTGGTCAGCCTCGGTTCAGCAGAGCCTCGGTGGAACCCCGGCCGTTCACGGCCGGGAGGAAACGGATCGCCTGCGGAGCAGGGCAGGGAAAGTCGGTTCGCCGCTTCGTTCCGCGGGCCGGCAGGTCGGCGCGACTGTGCACCGATTCGCCGTCCACCACGCAGTTACCCGCGAAAGCGGCCATCCGGGAAAAGTAGCAGACCTGGAGCAGGACCTTGCCAGTTTCGATCTGACGGGCCTCGGTGCGAGGGCGAGAATAGGCGTCGCCGGGCGCGGCATACACAGGCCGGACAAGAATCACTTCTTCGGATACAAGCTCTGGTATACCCAACAACAGTCAAGCACGGGTCCGCGCAAGGACTGACCCTGCGTCCCGCAACCGTTCACCTCAAGAATCTGGCGATCTCCCGGTCAGATTGGTAGAGCAGGCGCACCATGTGAGAGGTACGGCCAAAGATCTTCAGACATGGTGATGGGGAGAGGAACATGGCGAATACTGCATATGAGTCCCGGATCGGCCTCCTGCTCATCGATACGGTCAACGAGGTGTTTTCGGAGAAAGGTAAAAGCTACAGCGAGTTCAAGGAGGAATTCGACAGGATCGGGACGTTCGAAAACCTCAAGCGCCTGCTCGCCGGTGCCCGCGAACAAGGAATGCCCGTCTTCTTCGCACCCATGTCCTTTACGGAGGAGGACTACACAAGCTGGCAGTACATCTGCGGGATCCAGCAAGAGATGTATGACAACCGCCTGTTCGAGGCTGGCACCTGGAACGCCGACTTCCACCCCGATCTGTCGCCGCAGGCCGGGGAGATCGTCGTCTCGCCGCACAAGAACATCGACGTGATCGCGACGACAGATCTCGACACCCAACTGCGACAGCACGGTGTGCAGTACGTGGCAGTGGCGGGAATGGTCGGGACGATGTGTGTGGAATCGACCGCCCGTACAGCCATGGAACGGGGCTACCACGTCACGACGTTCGTTGACGCCACAGCGGCTGCCGGTGGCCGCGCCGCCTACGACGCGATGATCCTGCGCTATCCGCTGATCTCGCACGCGACGCTGACAGTCGACGACTTCCTCGCAGCGACAGCCAAAACCAAGTAGGCAACGGGCCAGACAACAGCGGGCATCGGTCTGGCCATCGCCACGATGCTCGCCGCAGAGTGCCACCGTTGACCTGTCCGGCCGGCACCAAACCGAACTCGACTCCGCCGCAGAGTCGGTCGGACCGGCATGGCTGTGCAAGGCGACGTATCCAAGCTAGCCGACCTCAAGTCACACTTCGCGACCATCACGTTCGACAGTGGACGGCTGTACCTGGTCGTGGCCGACGCAGGGGTCGGGGAGTACGCCCGTCGGGCAGCTCGGCGCAGCGCCCGGTTCGCAGGACACGCCCACGTCTGAAATCCCGACCTAGGGAAACGAATCGACGCGGACAAACGAATCGCTTACAAGTAGCCGTCCCCTGACGTAGCGTGTTGGTGGGATCTTGTGATCCGATCGGGCCCGGCGTGCTGCCGGATGCGGCTACGCGGGCGGTTCCAGCCCTTGCGGCCCGTTGCCCGAAACCTGGAGTAGTCGCATGAACCAAACCTCTTCGAGAAATCGATGCCTGCGCCTGCCGACAGGGGTCGCTGTTATCGCCGTGGCCTTCGCCGTCGCTCTGGCCGCCGCAGCGCCCACGGCAGCCGCACCCACCCCAGCTCCGCAGACCAAGCCCACCGTCGTCCTGGTGCACGGAGCGTTCGCAGAATCGTCCAGCTGGAACCCGGTCATCACCCAGCTCGCAGGTGAGGGCTATCCGGTGATCGCGGTCGCGAACCCGCTGCGCGGTGTGAAGACCGACGCCGCATACGTCGCCGACGTCCTCAAGACCATCCAGGGGCCTGTCGTCCTGGTGGGGCACTCCTACGGCGGCCTGGTCATCAGCGCAGCCGCCACCGGCAACGACAACGTCAAGGCCCTGGTGTACGTCGCCGGATTCGCACCCGAGCCTGGCGAGAGCGGAGCGACGCTGTCGGGAAAGTTCCCAGGTAGCACCCTGTCGGAGACGCTGGCCCCACCGGTGGCACTGGCCGGCGGCGGCAACGACATCTACATTCAGCAGGATAAGTTCTGGAAGCAGTTCGCCGCCGACGTCCCCGAGGCACAGGCCAAGGACATGGCGGCAACGCAGCGTCCGGTCACCCAGGCCGGGCTGACCGAGGCCTTCCAGGGCGAGCCGGCCTGGAAGTCGATCCCGACGTACTTCATCTACGGCAGCCTCGACAAGAACATCCCGGCGCAGGTTCACGCGTTCATGGCGCAGCGTGCCGGAGCCAAGCAGACAGTGGCCGTCGACGGTGCTTCACACGTTGTCATGATCTCCCACCCGCAAGAAGTCGCCAAGATGATCACCGATGCGGCTTCTCAATAACCGAGCCCGCGCCTGGCGGGGGCGGCAGGCGTACCCTGCCGCCCCGCTCTGCGTGTCAGCCGTGCCCGCCGAGTCGATCATCCTCGGGCAGCGGGCACAGCGACTGCGGAAGTCGGTGCCGCCGTGGCACAAGCCGGGGACTGGTGATCCACGACAGCAGACAGTGACATGAGCAGCCAGCACGGTTTGTCCGCATCCCGCATCCCGCGAAAGGCGGATGAGGGACCCATGTCGCAAGAACAGCTGGTACTCCTCGACGGCAGTACGTTCTTCACCACCGACCGGCGGGGCGACACCGACGGCGCCGACGACGGCCTCTACTTCGCCGACACGAGGCATCTGTCGACCTGGCGGCTGAGCGTGGACGGCGCAAAGGTTCACCTGCTCAGCGCCGACACACCTCAGTACTACTCGGCGCGCATCCACGCGACCCTCGCCTCGGTGCGCGTCGGGTTCAACCCCACGCTGTCGGTGCGTCGAGACCGCATCGTGGCCGCCGGAGTCCATGAGGACCTGGTCGTGGACAACTTCAGCAACGATGAGCAGGAACTGATCCTCGATTTGGCGTTGGGCGCCGATTTCGCCGACGTGTTCGAGGTCAAGGACCAGCAGATCGCCCCCCGGCAGGTGAGCACCGCGATCGACGAGAACTCGATCACCCTGCGGTACACCAACGGCGCCTTCACCCGCGCGACCACGGTCAGGTTCACCCAGCCAGGCACCCTGCACAACGGCACCGTCTGGCCGCACGACACCGCGATCATCGCCGAGGGCCTGCGCCGCTACGGCCACCACGACCAGGCCGCGACACTGGCGGTGAACCTCATCGAAGCCGCGGCCGCATTCGGCTACCGACTCCCAGAAGTCTTCGCAGGCTTCGTCCGCGAAGGCGACCGACCCGTGGAGTACCCGACCCCGTCCCGCCCACAAGCCTGGTCAGCAGGCTCCACGCTGCTCGTCCTACGCACCCTGTTCGGCCTCGACGTCGACGGCGGAACCCTGCGGGCCACCGGTCACCGCGTCGCAGCCATCGGCCCGATGCGGCTGGACAACATCGCCGTCCGCGGCCAACGGCACACCGCACAAGTCTGACCTCCACGTAGTACAGCACCATCACAGCAGACCGGGGGAGCCGCAAATGGGAATCCTGAGCCGCACCCCGCCGAACTTCTTCGCCACGCCGTTCGGCCTCACCGGGCTGGCGGGCACCTGGCTGGCACTATCACACACGGCCAACGCACCGCGGGCACTGTCCGCCGCACTCTACGTACTCGCGGCCGCGGTGTGGCTGGTGCTGCTAGCCGGCTACCTGGCCCGCGTGACCGCCACCCGCGGACGGCTGATGGCCGACCTGCAGGACCCGGTCCTCAGCCCCTTCGTCAGCGTGATCCCGATCGTCGCGATGCAACTCGGCGTCGGGCTACACCCCGACGCCCCCCGAACCGCGATGGTAATCGTCGACATCGCGCTGGTCGTGGTCATCGGACTAGGGGGCTGGCTGACCGGCCAGTGGATGACCGGCAACCTTGACCAAGACAAGTTCCACCCCGGCTACCTGCTGCCGACCGTCGCCGGCGGCCTGCTCGCCTCGACCGCCGCGACCACGGTCGGCCAGCCCGGCCTCGGCCGGGTGTGCTTCGGGATCGGCATCGTCTGCTGGCTGGTCATCGGCTCGCTCATGCTGCAACGGCTGTTCTTCAGACCTCCGCTCCCGACGCCTCTCGTCCCGACCATGGCCATCGAGGTGGCACCGGCCCCCGTTGCTGGCCTGGCCTGGTTCGCGCTGACTCCGGTGCCTGACACCCTCGCATACGGCCTTGCCGGCTATACGATCCTGATGGTGCTGGCCCAGATCCGCCTGATCCCCGTCTACCTGCGGACCCCCTTCACACCCGGCTACTGGGCCTTCACGTTCTCCTACGCAGCCGTGGCCACCCTCGCGATACGCTGGCTGACCGTCGAACGACCACCCGCCCACCAGGCACTGAGCTGGCTGATCACACTGCTGCTCACCGCACTCATCGGCGCAATCGCCATCAGGTCGGTCATGGCGCTGGCTCAGAACAGCTATTTCCCGCCACCGCCGCCGAAAACGACAGCTCACGAATCTGGACACCCGCGGTGAATCGCATCCAGAGCATCCTGCGCTCGTCGCGTGCCTATGGGCGTGGCTGTTCGCATCTTGTCAAAGCCTGGCGACGTCATACGCTCTGCGCATCTTCGGATCATCCGTGTTCCGGCATCCACCCCGCGTTCAAGGCCGTACCTCCTTACGCTGTGGGTAGCACCTCGGCCCTACGCAGGCCGTAGCGCTGGGAGCCGTCACATCGGGGATGTGCAAGGAGGGTGTCGTGCCCACGAAGATCACGTTGATGATCGACAATCCTGCAAATCCCGAGGACTTCGAGCGCGCCTTCGCGGACATGAAGGCGGCCGCGAAGAAGCTCCCGAAGCTGCAGCGACTCGAGTCCGCCAAGGTGTGGCCGAAAGAGGACGGCACCGCCACCCCCGCTTACCGGACGCTCGACCTCTACTTCGACAGCTACGACGACGCCTCTGCCGCGGTCGCGACGCCCGTTGCCGCCGATGTCTTCGGCGCCCTCGCGGGAGCTCAGGCCACCTTCACCGGGTTGTTCTCGGATATCGAGAAGGTTTGATGATCATGCTTGAACGGCAAGGTGTCGCTGTCACCGGCGGACTCGGAACCTCGTAGTGCGAGGTGTCCTCGCGCCGGTGCCAACCGGCCCGCGGCACATGGCCAAAGGCCCCGGCATGTCGGAGGCCCATCGCCGAAAGCCTGCGCACCGCACGTACGTTTCAGCGGTAGCGAACTTCCGTCGGGTCCTGGCCGCCTGATGCCGAGGTGTCCAGACGAAGACCGCCGCCAGCGTGATTCGCCTTAGCCGGCCGAAGGAACCGGCCCGTCACGTGCGGCCAACCGGGCGAGCGCCCGCAGCGAGCGCGCGGAGGGACTGCCCGGCTCGGCGTGGTACACGACCAGCGACTGGTTGGTACCGGCGATCGTCAGTTTCTCGTAGCGCAGCTCCAGCTCACCCACCCGCGGATGGTGGAACAGCCGGATCCCGCCGCCCGCGCGGGCGGCGACGTCATGCCGAGCCCAGAGGCGCCGGAACCGCTCACTGCCAGCGGACAGCTCCTCGACCAGCTCGGTGAGCTGCGGCTCGTCCAGCTCGCCGCCGGCCAGAGAGCGCAGGCCGGCCACCGCACTTGCGGCAACCGCCTCGGAGGCCGGATAGAGCGCTGGCATACCCGGGTCCAGGAAGACCGCTCGGAGCAGATTCACGCCGACCGCGTAGATCGGCGCCAGCTCGGTCGCCACCGGGTTGGCGAACAGCACATCCAGGAGGCGGCCGTGCACGAACGCGGGCGTGTCGGTCCACGACCCGACCAGCTGCCTGATGCCCACCGCCACCCGTTCCGGGTGCCGCACGGGCCGCCCGGCCGGCGCCAGCCGGGCCAGCCGGTGCAGGTGCGCCGAAGCCTCCGCATCCAGCCGCAGCGCCCGGGCCAGCGCGTCGAGCACCTGCGCCGACGGATGCAGGTCGCGACCCTGCTCCAGCCGCAGGTAGTAGTCGGCGCTGATGCCGGACAGTAGGGCCAGCTCCTCCCGCCGCAGACCGGGCACCCGGCGACGCCCGTGCGCGGGAAGCCCGACCTCGCCCGGAAGGACCAGCTCGCGCCGGGCACGCAGGTACTCCCCGAGGGAACTGGCCTTGCCCACCCGCCCATCGTATCTGCCCCCACCCGGCCCAGCCTGGTCCTCGCACTACCAGGAAAACCAGGAACCCGGCTACCGCCCGCGGACTGGGTGACAGTGTCTTCCGTAAGCATGACCGAGAGAGATGGGAACAGTCATGACGGAGCGGATCAAGACCCCGTTCGGGTTCGCCTCGACCGCCGACGAGGTCATCGCCGGGGTCGACCTGACCGGCCAGCGGGCCATCGTCACCGGCGGCGCCGCCGGCATCGGTTTCGAGACCGCCCGTACCCTCGCCCGCGCCGGCGCCGAGGTGGTGCTCGCGGTGCGCCGGGTCAGTGCCGGCGAGCAGGCGGCCGCGGACATCGCGGCCGGCATCGGCGCTGACCGGGTCACCGCCCGCGAGCTGGACCTGGCCGACCAGAATTCCGTACGCCGGTTCGTCGCCGGCTGGGATCAACCGCTGCACATGCTGATCAACAACGCCGGGATCATGGCGCTGCCCGCGCTGGAGCGCACTGCCGAAGGCTGGGAGATGCAGTTCGCCACCAACTTCATGGGGCACTTCGCGCTGACAGTCGGGCTGCACCACGCGCTTGCCGCAGCCGGCGGCGCCCGAGTGGTCTCGATCAGCTCCAGCGGCAACCTCTTCTCGCCGGTCGTATTCGACGACCTGCACTTCGCTTTCCGCCCCTACGACCCGCTGCTGGCGTACGGGCAGTCCAAGAGCGCCGAGGCACTGCTCGCCGTCGAGGTGACCCGCCGCTGGTCCAGCCAGGGCATCTGGTCCAACGCGCTAAACCCCGGTGCGATCGCGACCGGCCTGCAGAAGCACACCGGTGGGCTGAAGTCCCCGAAGGAGATGCACAAGACCCCGCAGCAAGGCGCAGCGACCTCGGTACTGCTCGCCGCGTCCCCGCTGCTAGACGGCGTGGGTGGCCGTTACTTCGAGGACTGCACCGAGGCGCCGGTGGTTACCGAACGCCCGGCCGACTACGCCGGCGTCGCGGCGTACGCCGTCGACCCGGGCAACGCCGAGCGGCTCTGGACCGTCGCGTCGGACCTGATCGCGGGGACCTCGGCGTAGCCAGGGGGTCGACGAGTAGGAGTCGCTGGCGTACGGCATCGCGGAGCACTGTGCGCAGCAGTGCCAGGATCGTGATCACGCTGGAGCGGGCGAGTCGTCTTCGTAGCTGTTGGCGAACAGTTGGGCGGCGAGCATGTCGATAGCGGTCATCCGGGTGTTGCCCGCGTGCCGGAACCGCACGCGGTTAGCGGTTGCGAGCGCGTTCGATCCATGCCATCGCCCTCCTCTGTAGGAGTCGATTCCAGGAGCACTTGGTTCGACATGCGCGACCGCATCCGTCAAGTCATCACCCGGCCGTGTAGTTCACCAAAGGCATCCGCCCGGTCGGGTGACAAGGTGCGTCATCCATCGGGGGACGTGGTTGCCTCTGGCGGGGGAGTGGGCTTGTGGTCCGAGTTCTGCGGCGCAGTCTGGACGCAGACGAGTCACTCGAAACGGATGGGATGGTGGAGCTGGCGGCGTGGAGCAAAACGTGGAGCAGGGCCCCGCTCTGTACTGCGCTCAACTGCGCTGAGCTGCGGCGTACTGCACACAACTGCATACACGTCCTGATCGGACGCCCGTGAAACCGCAGGTCACGGGCTCGGTGACCGCTTCGTTTTCACGCGGAACAGGTCACTGGTTCGATCCCAGTATCGCCCACCATAGGTGGCGGCGCGGACCCCCAGTTTCGACCAGCAACAGCACCTGGCGGCCGACTTCCGAGCGTTCGTCGAGGGCCTGGCCTGTGAACCGGACGACGACGCGGCACCGTGAGACATCGGGTTGATCTCGCTAGACCTCGAGGGCCGACCTTTCGTAGATCAGCGCGGCTGCGGGCGTTCGGCCGCCAAAGAGCAGTCTCTCGCCGCAATAGGTGGCGATGAGCGCGTCCGGTGTTCGCCACCAGTTGTCGGCGATGCCGGCGACCTCGGAGATCGGAGCCTGAGCGTCGAGACCGGCGGGGTCGGCAGGGGCGTGGCGCGCACTGTCCAGCCCGCCGCCCAGCCCTGCGCAGCCGGCCACGCAGGTGCCGGTCCAGCGCGCGGGCTGCCCTCGGCGGGCGCGACGATCCGGCCCGTGGGGTTGAGCATCCCGGACATGTCGCTGAACGCGAAAGTCGACGCCGTCGGTATCGATGCCCGATCCGGCGACTTCGCCGTCCCGCCCAGCATCGACCGGGTGGGCTGGTACCGGTACGGCCCGGGCTTGGAAGCCGCCGCGGGCTCGATCGTCATCGCCGTACAAGGCAAAGGAGCGTTCTTCACCCTGCGCACCTTGACCAAGGGCGCCCTGGTCCGGCTGACCGACCTGACCGGCCGCAGGTACGACTTCACGGTCGTCGGCGTCGAACAGTTCCGCAAGAGCCGGATCCCGCTCGAACGCTACTTCGCCCGCGACGGCGCACTACGGCTGACCTTGGTCACCTGCGGCGGCCCGTTCGACGAAGCCGCCCGGCACTATCGCGACAACGTCGTGGTCACCGCCACGGCAGCCGGCTGACGGCGCGCCGGTGTACCGGGCCAGGCAGACGGCGATGCGGCTGATCCCAGCTCAGGGCGCTGCAAACAGTCCGAACGCCGGCTGACATGGCCCGGCTCGGGGGCGCGATCGGCGTCTGGGCATCGTGGCCGACTGGCCGAACGCTCTGCGGTCAACATGATGACCTTTGTGGTCAATAGACTGCGAAGGAGACATAAGACGTGGACGATGGTGGTCGTTGCTTACGTCCACCGGAGCGCTCGGCTGCCGTGTTGCCACTGCCTGAGCGCGTCCGATGCTGACTGGAGGTATCGTCCATGCTCACCATTCCCGTACGCCGCGCGCTGGCGCTGACCGCCGTGGCGGCTGCTGCCACCACGATGACGACACTCGCCGCCGGTTCTCCGGCGTACGCCGCGTCATCAGAGGTCTACGTGGTGCATGGCATCCCCGCCACCCCGGTCGACGTGTACGTGGACGGCAAGATCACTCTGCAGGGATTCCAGCCCGGACAGGTCGCCGGACCGCTGACCCTGCCCGAAGGCACCTATGACATCGACATCACCAAACCAGGCGAGCCGGTCAGCAGCGCGATCCTGTCCGCGCAGGACGCCGCAGTGCCCGGCGGCGCCAACATCAGCATCGTGGCGCACCTGGACACCGACGACAAGCCGAAGATCACACCGTTCGTCAACGACGTCAGCGCAGTACCGGCGGGCAAGGCCCGGCTCGTGGTGCGCCACACTGCGGCTGCGCCCGCAGTCGACGTCCGCGCCTCCGGAACGCCGGTGATCTCCGGCCTGACCAACCCCAACGAAGCCGAACTCGAGGTCGACGCCGGCACCATCGACGCCGACGTCGTCCTGGCTGGCACCTCCACCGTGGCGATCCCCGCGACCGAGCTCAATCTCGCCGAAGGCAGCGTCACCGTCGTCTACGCCATCGGATCGGCACAGGCCAAGACCCTCGCTGTGGTGGCGCAGGTCCTGACCGGCTCGTACACCGCCCCGGAGGGCGTCGACGCCGGCGACGCGGGACTGGCCGCCGACCGCCCCGCGCTCGGATGGGCTCTGGTCGCGTCGCTCGGGTCACTGCTGCTGATCCTCGGCGTGATGAAACTCCGGGCCGCCCGACGATGAGCGGCACCATCGACGCGCCCCAAGACAGGCTTGGGGCGCGTCGGCGTGCACGAGTCCGGTCCGCGGCACTGTTGACCGCCGGCGCGGCCCTGATAGCGACCGCCGCGACAACCGCCCCGCAGCAGCAGGTCGGCACCGCGGCACCGCCCGCCTCCGGGGTCATTGCGTCCACGCCGACCCGCGACGTGCGAATCCACAGCGGGGCGCCACCGGCGCGACACACATCGGTCCCCCCGGTAGCTGTACGCATCCCCGCACTTGACCTGGCAGCACCGGTCGACCCCGTCGGCGTCGACGCGGCCACCGGACAAGTGGCCATCCCGGACGACGTGCGGCGCGTCGGCTGGTATGAGCACGGTCCCGGATGGGACAGCATCACCGGAGCGATCGTCTTGGCCGGACATGTCGACAGCGCGACCCAGGGCGCAGGCGCCCTGTTTGGTTTGCGCCGGGCGAAGGTCGGCACCGTCGTGGAGCTGACCGCCGCGAACGGCTCCGTCCGCAGCTTCCGGATCGCCGCCGTCGAGCAGCTGCCGAAGTCCGGACTCGCATGGCAGGAATACTTCACCCGCGATGGCCGTCTGCGGCTGACGTTGATTACCTGCGGAGGACCGTTCAACCCGAACACCCGACGCTACCGAGACAACATCGTGGTCACCGCGCTCGCCGACTGACATCTCAAGGCCATGCCCGGATGCGTAGCAGCCCGCCGACCGGGGAAGGGCGATGCGCGACGGCGTATCGACTGGCCGCGCCGGCGACCCGAGTTCGAAGAAGACCACCGTTCCGTTTCCAGGGTTGGCGGTCCTGCCGCATTCCACGGGCAGTGCAGACCAGATGCCTGGATGATGACGGAGAAGCCCTGGCCGTGCCGAGCCGATGTGCTTCGGTCGCACGATCAGACAGGGGATACGAGATGGCCAAGATCATGGCCCGGTTCGTCCATGGGTGTGCCGAGGTCGTCAGCGAACTGGACGTCGACCAGCCTGATGACCCGCCGCTGTGGCTGTCACTGTGTGCGCCGCACTACCTCGACATGGCATGGCCGGTGTCCGAACCGAACAACGTCTGGGAAGCGGTCTACATCAGGCAACCGTTTCCGGTGGATTCGCACTGAGTGTACCGCTACTGCGGCCTGGCCGACCCGGAGGAGTAAGGACTCCATCGGTCGCCCAGCTCATATCACGGCCGTTCCTATGTTGCCCAGCCGATCGAGGCCTCTTGCCGTCGCGCACGCACAGTGGGCCTGGGCGCAAGCAAGGCTGCGCCCGATGATCCGATGTAGGCTGCCATTGTCGGCGGCACTCGCTGATGCCCGCTGGAAGGCACGGCGGTGCTCTGGCCCGGCGATTCGCTGATCCGGACTGCACCGTGGACATGACCGAAACGCCGGGTGGCCCGGCCGGTCTGCGCAGCGCTTGCGAGGCGGTGCGCAGGCCGGCCGAGCCACGTGATCACATCGGCCCGCGCCGGTGCCCCAGCGGCCTACCTGCACCACGCGAACAGCTCCGGGTTGGTGGAGCGCAGCTTCACCACGGTGCCCAGGGACAGGTATGAGCCCTTGGGCAGGTCCGCGAAGATCGGGCCGTTGAACGGGTCAGCAAGGGTGGAGTAGCCGATCCGCCGCCGCGCCGCGTCCCGCAACAGGCCGAGCTTCATCAGCGTGCCCACACCGGCGCGAACTACTTTGATGCCGTCGTGTGCGCGCTATTTACGGTCTGTGGTTCTGCTCCCGATGACTTCGTCACCCCAGGCCGGTGCGTGTGCGGCGGCCAGGTAGGCGAGTGCCTCGGCGCTGCGGCTGCCCGGTTCCGGCGTGCCGACCAGCAGTTGCTGGCCGGGCGCGTCGCGCACGTCGAATGTCTGGTAGGTCAGCTCGATCCGTCCGGCGTCCGGGTGGTGCAGGACCTTGAACATGCGGGTCAGGCCGCGCACGGTTTGGTCCGCCCAGAGGGAGCCGAACTCCGGCGAGTCCCGCTGCAGGTCCGCCACCAACGTCCGGATGTCCGGATCGTGCGGGAAGAGTCCCGCATTGAGCCTCAGGGCGTGCACGACGTTCTCCGTCAGGGTCGGCCAGTCGGGGAAAAAGGTGTGTGCCTGCGGGTGCTGGAACAGTACCCGGACCATGTTGGCGGTGCCGGCGAACGGGGAGAGCAGCGCGGCGGCGACGCTGTTGGTCGCGAGGACGTCGAAGGCGGGGCTGAGCACGTATGCGGCCGAGGTGGGGAAGGCGTCCAGCAGTCGCAGCAGCGCGGGGTGGACAGAGTTCCGGGAGCTGTCCGGGCTCAGTCGAGGGTTGAGCCCGGCGAGCCGGAAGAGGTGGCCGCGCGCGTCCGGGGCCAGGCGCAACGCCCGTCCGATCGCGTCGAGGACCTGCGGGGAGGGGTTCCGTTCGCGGCCCTGTTCGAGGCGGGCGTAATAGTCGACGCTCACCCCGGACAGCACCGCGATCTCCTCGCGGCGCAGCCCGGTTACCCGGCGGTCGCCGCCCCCGCGCAGTCCGACCTCTCTGGGGTCGACGCGGGCGCGGTGGGCTCGGAGGAACTCTCCGAGCCTGTTGTCGCTGGCGGGCATGTCGACCAGCGTAAAGCTCCTGGTCGGCGGTGTGCCAGGGAGCCGTGCTCCCTGGTAGTCGCGTCCTGCCGTCCAACCCGCGTATCACGCGGGACAGGTGCCTTCACCGCTATGGGCGGGGTGTGCCGTGCCTGGGTGCCGTGGACCCAGGAAAGCGTGGCCTTCCGCGGCCCCCATCAGCGCCGCATGGTTGAAAACGCGGCGCACTTGGCCGCAGGCAACCGAGATCAGGAGCATCAGTGCACAACCCACTTTCCAAGATCGTTCTCATCACCGGCGCGAGCAGTGGCATCGGTGAGGCGACCGCCCGCCGGCTGGCCGCCGACGGCCACCACGTCGTGCTCGGTGCCCGGCGCGTCGACCGGCTCGCCGTGCTCGTCGAGGAACTGCGCCTGGCGGGCGGCACGGCCGACTTCCAGGAGCTCGACGTGACCAGCCGGGACAGCGTGCGCTCCTTCGTCGAGGACGCCCACGAGTGCAACGGCCGCATCGACGTGCTGGTCAACAACGCCGGCGTGATGGCCCTGTCCACGCTCGAAGCGCTGCGGGTCGACGAGTGGGACCGGATGATCGATGTGAACCTGCGCGGCACCATGTACGGCATCGCGGCTGCTCTGCCGCTCATGCGAACCCAGGGCACGGGGCACATCATCAACATCGCGTCGTCGTCGGCTTATCGTGTCGACCCGACGGCCGCGGTGTACTGCGCCACCAAGTACGCGGTTCGCGCACTCACTGAGGGCCTGCGCCAGGAGAGCCGCGACGTCCGGGTGACGCTGGTGAGCCCGGGCTACACCCACTCCGAACTCACCGAGCACGGCGGTGACCCCGAGGTGCAGGCTGCCGCCCGCGCGGCTGCCGAGGAACTGGGCATGCCTGCCTCCGCGGTCGCCGACGTCATCGCCCATGCCGTCGCCCAGCCCGACACCGTCGACGTCAACGAGATCATCATGCGCTCCACCGCGCAGGGCTGACCACTCGCGGCAAGGAGGACCACCATGACCGAAGCGCTCGAGATGACGACATTCCGGCTCGTGGCCGGCCTCACCGGCGCCGACTTCGTCGACGCCAACGAGGACATCAACGACTACCTACGACGCCAGTCCGGTTTCCGGTGGCGCCGCATCACCGAAGACCATGACGGCACGATCACCGACATCGTCGCCTGGGACTCCGCCACCGACGCCCGGCGCAGCGCCGCAGGGATCATGACCGAGATGGCCGACTCACCGGTTCACGCGACCATCGACCACGCCACCGTCGACTTCCGGATCATTTCGGTGCTGCAGCAGGTCAGCTGACCCTGTCGGCCGGGCGGATCGCCGCCCGGGCGCCCACCCTGGCCGCCGGCCGGGATCGACGAGGCGCTGCAGGAACGAGTGAACGATCGTGGATGTCGGGGCCGTCAGCCGCCCGCCCACTGGTCAAGGCCCACGGCGGCAGGAGCCGCCACGAAGAGACGACATGGAGGAGCACCACATGAGCGACGAACGGAAGATCCAGGAAGTGCTGGGCCGCTACGTCCGGGCGACGGACCGCCGCGACGGCAAGACACAGGGCGCCCTGTTCACCGACGACGCGGTCGTGCAGTCCTACACCAGGACAGGCCCCGACAGCTACGAGCCGGTCGCTCCGCCTCTCATCGGCGGGGCAGCCGTGGCGTACGCGGTCGACAACTACATGGCTCCGCACCCGGTGGGCGGATCCAGCCACCACGTCACCGCGGACCACATCATCGAGGTCGACGGCGACCAAGCTCACATGAACGCCCAGTTCATCGTCTTCCGGATCCGGGGCGCCGCCCGCCCGGAGGGCGGCTGGCCGGCCGATGCCTTCGGGGCCCAGGGCACCGTGCAGCCGATCGAGTCCGGGTACTACGACACCGACCTGCGCAGGATCGACGGTGAGTGGAAGATCGTCGGCCACCGCATTCTGCTGGACATGCCCTACGTCATTCCGGGCGTCTGACAGGCGATGGTCCCGGCGGGCTGAGTGCCACCGGGACCAGGTGGTCTCCCACCTGCGGGTGCCTGTGGTCCGGCTCACTTGGCGACCTTAACCGAACGAACTAGTCTGTTCG
This sequence comes from Catellatospora sp. NPDC049111, assembly GCF_040648615.1. NCBI lineage: Bacteria > Bacillati > Actinomycetota > Actinomycetes > Micromonosporales > Micromonosporaceae > Catellatospora > Catellatospora sp. NPDC049111. Next base: position 27,402 of record NZ_JBEZEB010000036.1, read on the forward strand.
ATTAAGGGAGGGATCGCGGATGGCGACGCAGGTACGTAGAACCAGGTCGGTCGAGCGCATCCTCGCCGCCGCAGCGGGCCTGTTCTACGCCAACGGGCTGCGCGGTGTCGGCGTGGACGAGGTGATCGCCGCATCCGGGGTGTCGAAATCGACGCTCTACGCACACTTTCGCTCCAAGGACGACCTGGTCGCCGCGTACCTGCAGGCCACCGATGCGTCTTGGATCGAGCAGCTGCGCGCCGCCGCCGAGCGGGCGGGCGACGATCCAGCCGATCAGCTCATCGGGCTGTTCGACGCGCTGCTCGACGCGTTCGACCGGCACGGCTTCTTCGGGTGCCCGTTCGTCAGTGCCGCGGTGGAGACGTCGCTGGACTCCGCGGCCAGAGCGATCACCCGGGCCCACACCGAGCGCCGCCAGGCGTGGCTCACCGAGCTGTGCGAGCGCGGGGGCCTGGTGGACCCGGGCCGGGTGGCGAGCCACATCGGGTTGCTCATCGACGGCGCGATGACGCGCGGCCGTCTCGAACAGGATCGCGCGGTCGTCGAAGACGCCAAGGAGGCCGCCCGGGCGGCGATCCGCGCCAGCCGCGACACCAGCGGCGGCGAAGGACACCACAGGTGAGGGGTATGGAAATGCGCGCGGTGGTACTGCGGGAGTTCGGCGGTCCGCTGGAGGTAAATGAGATCGACCAGCCGGTCGCCGGACCGGGTCAGGTACTGGTCCGGGTGGCGGCCAGCGGGGTCAACCCGCTCGACACCAAGATCCAGGCGGGCAAGGCGGCGCATGCCAAGACCCGGCTGCCGGCGGTGCTGGGCCTGGATCTGGCGGGGGTCGTCGAGGCGGTCGGCCCGGACACGCTTGGCTTCGCCCCGGGAGACGAGGTCTACGGCCTCACCGGGGGCGTGGGTCACCTGCAGGGTTCCCTGGCCCAGTACGCAGCGGTGGACGCGCGGTTGCTGGCGCTCAAGCCGAGGTCGCTGTCCATGCGCGAGGCGGCCGCGCTGCCGCTGGCAGTCATCACCGCGTGGGAGGGCCTGGTCGACCGCGCCGGAGTGCGGGCCGCGCAGAAGGTCCTCGTGCACGGCGGTGCGGGCGGCGTGGGGTCGGTAGCCGTGCAGATCGCCCGGGCGCGCGGCGCCGAAGTGTACGCGACAGGGTCCCCGCGCAGCCTGGAGGCCATCGGGCGGCTGGGCGCGGTGCCCGTCGACTACACGAGCACCCCCGTCGAGGATTACGTCGCCAAGTACACCGGCGGCGAGGGCTTCGACATCGTCGTCGACACGGTTGGCGGCGCGACGCTCGACGCGTCGTTCGCGGCGGCGCGCATCTACACCGGTCACGTCGTCAGTGCGCTGGGGTGGGGCTCTCATTCGCTTGCGCCGCTGTCGTTCCGCGGGGCGACGTACTCGGGCGTCTTCACGCTGCTGCCGATGCTCACCGGCCGCGGCCGCGAACACCACGGCGAGATCATGCGGGAGGCGGCGGCGCTGGCCGACGCGGGAGCTCTCGTGCCGGTGCTCGACCCTCGCCACTTCACGATGGACACCGTGGCCGATGCCCACACGCTGGTCGCGAACCGTACCGCCGCAGGCAAGGTGGTCGTTGACATCACCAACTGAGACCCGCGTCAGAGCTGTGAATGCACCGGCACACGGGGCTGGCCTGCACGACACGAAGACACAAACGGCGCAATGCCGTACGGATTGACCGGCAGGGAGACCGGGAGCGGATCCGCAAGCTGTTTCGCCGGCTGCGGTGGCTTATGCCTCTACAGCGACTGCTGGGCCTGGGCGCGAAGATGGCCCTGACCGGCAGCGCCGAGGTCAACATCGAGCTCAACGAGATCTCAGCCGCGCTGGCTCTGATCATCGAGCGCATCACCTGCCCGGTGCGGTACGTCCTGGCCACCGGCGGCAACCTGGTCGAGACGTGCGGGCAGATCAGCACTGAGCACGGTGGACGTAGCGTCTACTCGAAGAGCTTGGCTGGCCCCGCCACCGAATGGATCAAGGCACTGCCATTTAACGTTTTGCCCAACACGTCACGTTCATCTGATGAGCGACGGCCGACAGAACTTGTTGGGAGTGGGCCCCGGCCTCTCGCATGTCCAGGGTCACCTCGTGCCCGGTGTCAGCCGCCCTTCGGCTTGTAGACCATCGGTAGGACGTACCACAGGAACACGTAGACCAGGGCGAACGCCGAACCGCCGAGCGCGCTCCACCGAGAGCCGGCCACCACGGCCAGCACCAGATAGATCGCCCCGACTATAGCCAGCAGCTCGAACACCAGACCCATCTGCGCCAGCGTGTGGGTGGCGCGCACGATCTCCGGCTTCTGGCCGCGCCCGAAGTGGATGCGGTGGTAGCTCACCGGCGCGGTCAGCAGCGCGGCCGCCAGCGCGGCAGCGACGAAGCTGAAGACATACAGGCCCCGCTCCACGCCCGTGATCCTCAGGAACCCTGACTGGAACGGTAGGATCAACAGAAAGGCGAACAGGATCTGCACCCCGGTCAGGGTCACCCGCAGTTCCTGTAGCAGCTCGGCGTACCGCCGGTGCCACGGTTCGCTGATTTCCTGTTGCGCCACAGGGCGCTCGCCATCGGCCATGTGCCTATGTAACCGTGTGGCGGACCGGCGAGGCCTCAATTCCGCCCCGGTCAGCGCGTCGACGACAGCAGGCCTCCGAAAAACGCAACGCGCGAGCGTGAATACAGAAGTCGATCAAGAAAAAGGGAAGAGTTCTCGGTGCCGGCCATTACGCAGAGGCGGCACCACATGTATGCAGCCCGTCTGACGGGGCCGCCCGGCACGACCATACTGGGTGGGACGCCGCGTGACGATCAACCACCGGATCGAGGTAGATCATGAGCGGGAGCCGGACGACTCTCAACGATCTCGCTGCCGCCGACCAACTGGCCGCTGCCGCCACGGTCGCAGCGCAGGCACCGTCGATCCACAATACCCAACCATGGCGATGGCACATCCGCACCCGCAGCGCCGACCTGTATCTCGACGCCAGCCGCCAACTACGCGCCACTGACCCAGACCGCCGGCTGGCGATGCTGAGCTGCGGCACCGCCTTGCACCACGCTCAGGTCGCGCTCGCGGCGGCGGGGACCCCAGCGGAGGTGCAACTGCTGCCCCAGCCGGACGATCCACTCTACCTGGCCAAGATCATCGTCACCGAAAATGCGCGGCCGATGCCAAACGCACAGCGTCTACGCGATGCGATCGGCATCCGGCACACCGACAGGCGCCCGCCCAAGCGTCAGCCGATGCCCGCCACCGTCATGCCGCTACTACAGGCGACCGCCGCGAACCACCTAAGCGGTCTGCAGCCACTCGACCGTGGCCAGGTCCTCGAACTCGCCGCGGCGATCTCCCGAGCTCAGGCCGACGAAACAAGCGACGCCGCGACCCGCGATGAGCTGAACACGTGGACCGGCACCGACCGGCAGAGCGGCATGGGCATACCTGACGCGAACATACCCACCGGGCCGACCTCGACAACCGCGCCCACCCGCGACTTCGGTCACGTCGGCACGCTGCCCGTCAACGACCAAAACGACGACGCCGCCACCTACGCCATCCTGTATGGCTACGCCGACGATCCCCGCGCCTGGCTGCGCGCAGGACAAGCCCTTTCCGACATCTGGCTCGCCGCCACCACCATGAACATCGCGCTCCTGCCGCTATCGGCCGCGGTCGAGACACCCCATACCCGACAGCTGGTCAACAGTCTGCTCACGGACATCGGATACGTCCAGATCGCCCTGCGGCTCGCCATACCCGACCCCGCACAAGGCGACGCGCCACGCACACCCCGCCTGCCCGCCACGGACACCATCGAACGCGCGTGACCCCAGCCGAACCCCAAGCTGGTTACGAGATCACCGTGCACCGAAGCGTCACAAAGCTCACCCCGAGTGCAGCGTTCCGTCAACGGCGTGATCAGAAAAGGGGGATGTTGATCGGGCCGCCGAACGCGCTTGCCCCCGAACCCGCAGTCGTCGACCAGCACGTTGGGCACGTTGGGCGCCTGGGCCGGTGGCGTGAGCGGCTCGATCGGCGGCAACGCCGTGTCCGGGTCCTTGGCGTCGTAGGTGGTCAGACCCGGACGGTCAACATGCGGAACGGCAACACGTCCCGGCTGACCTGCCCGTTCATCGCTGCTCCCCCTGAGCGGCTCGTCAACAACGGCAATGAAGCAGAGCGCGGTTTGCGGCCGTTCGCCGGAAGCGGCGCGTGCTGCTGGGCGTGGCCCTCATCGTCGGGTGATCTGCAACGTGCCCTGCTTGCCCTGCACGCACACGGCGGGCGATCCAGTCACCGGGCACTACTGCGGTGCCCCCGCCCGCCATCAGGCGGGTCTGCTCCCGGATTCGTCCAAGTTGACCGCACGGTGGTGCAGGGCGTTGCAGGATCTGGCTATGACGACTGCACGCAACATCATGCACCAGGGTGTGGACTGCGTCCCTGAGCACGAGACCCTCGATCGGGCGGCGCAGATGATGCGCGACCACCACGTGGGCTCATTGCCCGTCTGCGGTGCCGACAACCGGCTCACGGGCATCATCACCGACCGTGACATCGTCGTGAAGTGCATAGCGTCCGGTCATGATCCGGCGAAGATGACCGCGGCGCAGCTGGCCGTGGGCACGCCAGTGTGGGTGGCGGCCGACGCGGACGAGGACGAGGTGCTGCGCCTGATGGAGCAGCACCTGATCCGCCGCCTGCCGGTGCTGGACAACCATCAGCTCGTCGGCATGATCAGCGAGGCGGACCTGGCCATGCACCTGCCGGGGGAGAAGGTCGCCGAATACTGCAAGACGCTGTACTCCGCACCGGCCACCTGAGCCGGGCGTCGGCGTCATGGCGACGCTTCGGTTCCTCGGCGCCGCGGGCACGGTGACCGGTAGCAAGTTCCTGGTCACCGGCGACCGCGGGCGGCTGCTGGTCGACTGAGGCCTGTACCAGGGCGAGCGGGAGTTGCGACGGCGCAACTGGGCGCACCTGCCGTCGCTCGATCCGCCGCCGGACGCGGTCAGGCTCACACATGCCCACCTCGACCACTGCGGCTGGTTGCCGCGGCTGGTGCGGCTGGGTTTCGGTGGTCCGGTGTACTGCTCGCCGTGGACGGCGAAGGTCGCTGCGATCGTGCTGCGTGACGCCGCCCACCTGCAGGAGGAGGACGCCGAGTTCGCGGCGCGGCACGGCTACAGCAGGCACCGGCCGCCGCTGTTTGGCTGTACGGGTGAGTTTCGAGTTTCGGCCCCAGTTGAGGGCTAGTTTCGGCTTCAGTGGACGATCTTCGGTTTCATGATCGCGGGTGAGTCCTGGCCCCACCCCTTGCATGATCATCTGTTAGCGTGCACAGGTGGAAGACCTGGGACTCGTGGCTTGGCCGCCTGCGCCGATCAGGACCGAGCGGCTCGTGCTTCGTGCGCCGAGACGCGGGACCGTGCGGCGTTCATCGAACTGCTTGCCTCGCCAGAGGTGCACACCTACCTCGGCGGGCCCAGGCAGCGTGACGAGCTTGAGCGCGAGACGCCTGATGTACCCGAGCGGTGGCCGGGGAGTTTCGTCCTGGCGACGGGGGCGCCGTCGACGACGTCATGGTCGACGCTGACGGTCAGCTGCAGGAACTCGCGCTCCACCAGGCGTCCTGCGTGCAGTGACGGGCGTTTGGCGATCCCGCCGATGACGACGCTGAGCGTGTGCAGCTGGAATCCGATGCCCCAGCCGGCGCCGTCGGCGAACATTCCCACGGCGGTGACGCCCACAGTGCCGGCCAGGGCACGCTGGCGGTGCGGCAGCCGGTGCAGCAGACCGAGCAGCGCCGTGCGCAGCGGCGGGGGCAGCATCAGGTAGGCGCGGGCCTTGTCGGCAAGGCGCAGCGACGGGCTGTTGTGCGGGTCGGCCTGCACCAGGCGTATCTCGCGATGGATGTCGGCGATGGAGCGTTTGTCGGCCCGGCGGATGACGTGGGTGAACGCGAACGACCCGCCCGGCACGCGAAGTTCCATCGGGATGCCCACATCGACGTCGTCGAAGATCACCAGGCGGCCCCGCAGGTCGTGGTACGCGTGGATAGCGGGCTCGGCATCGACCGCCGCCGCGATGCAGCCGACCAGGAACGCTGTGAACGACAGGCGTGCGCGCTGCTGCCCGCGTGCCCGCAGCAGGCGGCGCGCGACGGTGACGTCGGCTTCGAACAGGCCGTGGATGGGGTGGCGGTGGCGTGCGGCCCGGCCGGTGTCCACGACGAGCCGGCGCGCCCAGAAGAATGGGCGTACCTGGAACCCGTCGTGTTCTGCACTGTTCACGACCGCTCACGCACCGCAGTTCGGCGTCGATGGCACCGTCACCGACAAGTCTCACACCGGCGTCGGCGGTCTACGACGGCTTCGATCCACCTCGCCGGGCGCTGCGGGATATGGTCGACACGACGGATCACGGTCAGACCGCGTGGGGGTGCGACGTGGCCGCTGGGTCGCTGACCACGGAGGTGGTCGCTGTTGACACGCCCGACGACATCAATGTGATCATCGGGCAGTCGCATTTCATCAAGACGGTCGACGACCTGCACGAAGCGCTCGTCGGGGTCGGCGTTCACCTGCGCTTCGGCATCGGGTTCTGCGAGGCGTCAGGGGCTCGGCTGGTGCGCCGCTCCGGCAACGACGGCGAACTGGTGGATCTGGCCGTCGACGTCGCGCAGCGCATCGGCGCCGGGCATTGCTTCGTGGTGATGCTGCGCGAGGGCTACCCGGTCAACGTCCTCAACCAGGTGAAGGCCGTTCCGGAAGTGTGCACCGTCTACTGCGCGACGGCCAATCCGGTGGAGGTCCTGGTCGCAGTCACGAGGCTCGGCCGGGGTGTCATCGGTGTCGTCGACGGACGGCCGCCGCTGGGCGTGGAGACCGACGCCGACGCCGAAACCCGGCGTGAGATGCTGCGCGACCTCGGTTACAAGCTGTGACCCGGCCGGCGGTCCGCGTGGCTGCGGCATGACGTTCGGCAGGGCGCGTTTGTCCGGAAGGCACCTGTCGGCGCCGGTGAAGTCCGGCCCGCCGCGCGAGCCGCCGCGACCGGCGCCCGTGCCGCCGCCCTGGTGGCGGCGCTGGCTGCTGCCTGCCGGCCTTGTCCTGACGACGCTGGCGCTGCTTGTCCCGATGCTGGTGCGCCCGTCGCCGCAGCCGCTGTCCTACAGCGAGTTCCTGGCGAAGCTGGACGCGGGAGCGGTCGCGTCGGTGACGGTCGACCAGGACGGGGCCCTGCGCGGCAAGCTGTCCGACGGTGCGGTGTTCAACAGCCAGATCCCCACCGCACTGGACCCGGCCCCGTTGACAGCACAGCTTCGCGACAAGAACGTCGAGATCACGGCCACGCGCGACAGCGGATCGTGGTGGGGACTGCTGTGGAGCTTCCTGCCGCTGCTGTTGCTGCTGGCGTTCTTCTACTGGACCGGCCGCCGGGCCCAGGGCGTGCTGGCCGACGGGGTCATGGGGTTCGGCAGATCCCGGGCGAAGATCATCGAAGCGCAGCGGCCGACCACCCGCTTCGCCGACGTGGCCGGCTACGAGGGGGTCAAGCAGGAGATCGGCGAGATCGTCGACTATCTGCGCGCGCCGCAGCGCTACGCGGCAGCAGGGGCTAAAGGACCCCGCGGCGTTCTCATGGTGGGCCCACCGGGCACTGGCAAGACCCTGTTCGGCCGAGCCGTCGCGGGGGAGGCGGAGGTGCCGTTCCTGTCCGTGACCGGTTCGGCGTTCGTGGAGATGTTCGTCGGCGTGGGAGCCTCCCGCGTGCGCGACCTGTTCGAGGAGGCCCGCAGGCGCGCGCCCTCCATCATCTTCATCGACGAGATCGACGCGATCGGAGGCAGGCGAGGCGGTCACGGCCGCGCCGGCGACGACGAGCGTGAGCAGACGCTCAACCAGCTGCTGGCCGAGATGGACGGCTTCGACCAGCGCTCGGGCATCGTCGTGCTGGCCGCCACCAACCGGCCGGAGAGCCTGGACCCGGCGCTGCTGCGTCCCGGGCGTTTCGACCGCCAGGTCGTCATCCCGCTGCCCAACCAGGCCGAGCGTGCCGCGATCCTCGCGGTGCACGTGCGTGGCAAGCATCTGGCGCCAGACGTCGACCTGCAGCTGGTCGCCCGGGCCACGCCGGGCTTCTCGGGTGCCGACCTGGAGAACCTTGTCAACGAGGCGGCGATCCGGGCCGTCCGCGCGGGCCGCACGATCGTCGAGGCCGCCGACATCGATGCGGCCCGCGACCGGCTGCTACTGGGACGGCGGGAGAGCTCCAACGCGCTGCTGCCCGAGGAACGCCACGACGTCGCCGTCCACGAGGCCGGCCACGCGCTGCTGGCCGCGCTGTGCCCGCACGCCGACCCGATCGCCAAGGTCACGATCCTGCCGGCCGGGATGGCACTGGGCGCGACCGAGCAGCTGCCGGAGGCCGAACGCCACCTCTACCACGAGGGCTACCTCACCGACCTGCTCACCGTGAAGCTCGGCGGCCGCGCCGCGGAGCTGCTGGTCCTCGGCAGGAGTTCGACCGGCGCCGCCAACGACCTCGCCGCGGCGACCCAGATCGCCACCCGGATGGTGCGCGAATTCGGCATGTCCCCGGCACTCGGACCGGTCGGCTACACCGCGGGCACGGCGGGCTTCCTCGGCGACGAACCTGACGAGCAGCTGCGCAGGCCGTACTCGGAGCAGACCCAGAACATCGTGGACAGGGAAGTCGCTCGCCTACTGCGGGAAGCCCAGGACCGCGCAACCGCGATGCTGCGCGAGCATGACATGCAGCTGCGCAGGCTCACCGAACTGCTCGAACAGCAGGAGACCGTCGACGGGAGCGTGGTGCTCCAGATCCTTGCCGACCGTCCGCAGGCACCGGCCAGGCGGGAAAGGGACGGGCGGTAGGTCATCAGCTACCGATGGGCAGCTGCGGGCGCGGGGGGCTGGCTCCGGGCGCTGCTCGTTTCGGTGAGCCGGCACGGCGCCCAGCATGACGGCTGCCCGGTCGTGGTCGTGCACGGCCAGGGGTGAGCTGCTGTGTCTCAGCTCAGTGGGCGGTTACGCCCGGGCGGTGGACCGTAGCCTCCGGCAGCGGCGTCCACCGGTCGGCCAGTCGCCGTTCGATTAAGCCCAAGTGCGAGGGCGAGCGGGTTGGTTCCGGAGATCGGCAATCCCGGGATGAATTGTCTGCTTCAGTGGAGTGCGTGCGTTGACGGCCGGCGGGCCGTCGCGGGGGTCGGCGTCCGGCGGTGCGATTCGGCCCTGGTGGGAGGACTTTCGCCCCTTGTGGTGGCCCGGGTGTGGGGGAGACCGTCGAAGCATGGGGGTGCCTGTGAACGGGCGGGAGCGCAGTGCGACAGTTGATCATTACGCCCGGCTGTGCGAGGGCTTCAGCTGGGGCGATGCGCGCCGGTCGCTGGCCGGGCTGCCCGGCGGCGGGATCAACATCGGTTACGAGGCTGTCGACCGGCACGCAGCCGAGTCGCGCGACAAGACTGCTCTGCGTTGCGTGTCCCGCGAGGGTGTGCTCGATGTCAGCTACGGTGAGCTCCTGGCCCGCACGAGCGCGTTCGCCAATCTGCTCACCCAGATGGGCGTCGGCCAGGGAGAACGTGTGTTCTCCCTGCTGGGACGGGTGCCGGAGCTGTACGTGACCGCGCTGGGCACGCTGCGCCACGCCAGTGCCTACTCGCCGCTGTTCGCCGCGTTCGGTCCGGAACCGATCCGGGAGCGGCTGTCGCGTGGGGACGCGGCGGTGCTCGTGACGACTCCCGAGCTGTATGAACGCAGGATCGCGCCGATCCGCGATCAGCTGCCCCGGCTGCGGCATGTGCTGGTCGTCGGCGGTGACGCACCCAGAGGTGCGATGAGTCTCGAGATCGAGCTGTCGTACATGGATGACCTGTTCGAGGTGCCGCCGACCGATCCGCAGGAGATCGCGCTGCTGCACTTCAGCAGCGGCACGACCGGCCGGCCGAAGGGCGCCGTACACGTGCACGAGGCGGTCGTGGCCCACCGCGCGACCGCACAGCTGGCGCTGGACCTGCGTCGCGACGATGTGTTCTGGTGCACCGCCGACCCGGGCTGGGTGACCGGGACGTCGTACGGGATCGTCGCTCCGCTGGCGCTCGGTGCGACGGTGCTGGTCGACGCGGAGGAGTTCGACGCCCGCCGCTGGTATTCCCGGCTTGCCGAGCATCGGGTGACCGTCTGGTATACGGCACCGACCGCGCTGCGGATGCTGATGCGCCACCCGCCGAGCCTGCCCGCCGAGTTCGACCTGTCGGCACTGCGGTACGTCGCCTCGGTCGGCGAGCCCCTCAACCCGGAGGTCGTGACCTGGGGCGCGGACGTGCTCGGCCATGCGGTCCACGACAACTGGTGGCAGACCGAGACCGGCGCGATCATGATCAGCAACTTTCCGGATGTCGAGGTCAGGCCCGGCTCGATGGGCCTGCCCATGCCCGGCGTCGAGGCGCGCCTGGCAGTACAGGGTGAGGACGGCCGGGCCGCAGTGACAGCCGGCTCCAGCCTGGAATTCGTCACCGAGCCCGATACGGCAGGAGAGATCGTGCTGCGGGCCGGCTGGCCGTCGATGTTCCGCGGCTACCTGCACGACGACGAGCGCTACGCAAGGTCCTTTGCCGGCGACTGGTACCTGACCGGTGACCTGGCCCGCCGCGACGCCGACGGCTACTTCTGGTTCGTCGGACGCGCCGACGACGTGATCAAGTCGGCAGGTCATCTGATCGGCCCGTTCGAGGTCGAGAGCGTACTCATGGAGCACCCCGCCGTCGTCGAGGCCGGGGTGATCGGCAAACCCGACCCAGTCGTAGGCGAGATCGTCAAGGCGTTCGTATCGATCCGGCCCGGCGTTCAAGCCACCGACGACTTGCGGCTTGACCTGCTCGCGTTCGCCCGGCGGCGGCTGGGTGCCGTCGCGCCGAAGGAGATCGCTTTCGACGACGACCTGCCGCACACCCGCAGCGGCAAGGTGATGCGCCGGCTGCTGAAAGCACGCGAACTCGGCCTGCCCGAAGGGGATCTGTCCACGCTCGAGACGGGGGAGCGGCGATGAAGACCGTGTCAAGGAGACCACGTCCGGCGGCCAGCGCGCGGGCAGGACCCGCGCACCGGCGTGACCTGCTGCGGCAGATGCTGCGCATCCGCCGGTTCGAAGAACGGTGCGTCGAGCTGTACAGCGCCACGAAGATCCGGGGCTTTCTGCACCTGTACATCGGTGAGGAGGCCGTCGCGGCCGGGGTGATGGCCGCGCTCGAACCGGCCGACGCGGTCGTGTCCACCTATCGCGAGCACGGCCACGCGCTGGCCCGCGGGGTGTCCATGGACGCCGTGATGGCCGAGATGTACGGCAAGGTCACCGGGTGCAGCCACGGCCGGGGTGGCTCGATGCACCTGTTCGACAGGGCCAGGAACTTCTACGGTGGCAGCGCCATCGTCGGCGGCGGGCTGCCCCTGGCCGTCGGGCTGGCGCTGGCCGATCGGATGGCCGGGCGCATCCGGGTGACCGCCTGCTTCTTCGGTGACGGCGCGGTCGCCGAGGGCGAGTTCCACGAATGCCTCAACCTCGCCGCGCTGTGGCACCTGCCGGTGCTGTTCCTGTGTGAGAACAACCTCTACGCCATGGGCACCCGCATCGACCGCGCCCAGGCCAACACCGACCTGGCGGCCCGCGCCGCGACGTACGGCATGAGCTCGCATGCCGTGGACGGGATGGACGTCCTTGCCGTCGAGAAGGCCGCACGCCAGGCGACTGCCGCGATGCGCGCCACCGGCAGCCCGTACTTCCTGGAGCTGCGCACCTACCGCTTCCGCGCCCACTCCATGTACGACCCCGACCGCTACCGGAACAAGGCAGAGATCGCCCTTTGGCGGCAACGCGACCCCATCGACTCTCTGGCTCGGCTGATGAGCGCAGACGGAGAACTTGACGATGCCGAGCTGGCGCAGCTGAACGCCGACGTCGAGGCCGAGGTGTCCGCGGCGGTCGCCGCCGCGGAGCAGGCCCCGATCGAGCCGGTCGACGAGCTCATCCGCTTCGTCTACGCCGAGAGCGCGGACGCCCCGTGACCGCCGCGACAGCGACCGCCCACGCCGAGACCACCTACCGCGAGGCGATCCGGGAGGCCATCCGCGACGCGATGCGCCGCGACGAGCGCGTCTTCCTCATGGGCGAGGACGTCGGCCAGTACGGCGGCGCGTTCGGGGTGAGCCTGGGCCTGCTGGAGGAGTTCGGGCCTGACCGCATCCGCGACACGCCCCTGTCGGAGTCGGCGTTCGTCGGCGCTGGCATCGGCGCCGCCATGGGCGGCATGCGGCCCATTGTCGAGATCATGACGGTGAACTTCAGCCTGCTCGCCCTCGACCAGATCCTCAACAACGCCGCGACGCTGCTGTACATGTCCGGCGGGCAGATCGGCGCGCCGCTGGTCATCCGCATGACCACCGGCGGCGGCCGGCAGCTGGCCGCGCAGCACTCACACAGTCTGGAAGGCTGGTACGCCCACATCCCCGGGCTGCGCATCCTCGCCCCGGCCACCGTCGCCGACGCCCGGGGCATGCTCTGGCCCGCGCTGCGCTGCCCCGATCCAGTGCTCATCTTCGAGCACGGCAGCCTCTACAACGCCACCGGTCCACTGGCCGGGCACGACACCGCCGACATCACCAGCGCGGCCGTACGCCGCGCCGGTTCCGACGTCACGATCGTTGCCTATGGCGGCACCCTGGGGACTGCGCTGACGGCCGCGGACGAGCTGTCCGCCGAGGGCGTCCAGGCGGAGGTCATCGATCTGCGGGTGCTGCGGCCCCTTGACGACGCCACGGTGCTGGAATCCGTCCGGCGCACCCACCGGGCCGTGGTGGTCGACGAGGGTTGGCGCAGCGGCAGCCTGTCCGCCGAGATCAGCGCCCGCATCACCGAGCAGGTGTTCTACGACCTCGACGCCCCGGTGGCACGCGTCTGCTCGGCCGAGGTGCCGATGCCCTACGCCGCCCACCTCGAACAGGTGGCGCTGCCACAACCCGCCGGCGTGGTCGCGGCGGCCAGGGCGGTGATCGGATGACAGCCGAGTTCCGCATGCCCTCGCTGGGCGCGGACATGCAGGACGGGACCCTGGTCGAATGGCTCGTCCGGCCCGGCCAGCAGGTCCACAAGGGCGACATCGTCGCCGTCGTCGACACCGCCAAAGCCGACGTCGAGGTCGAGTGTTTCACCAGCGGCGTCGTCGACCAGCTGCTCGTCACACCCGGCACGAGAGTGCCGGTCGGCACCGTACTGGCTACCATCACCACCGCGACCTCCGAGCCCGAGCCCCCGCACCGGCCGCCCGAGCCGCGGCCCCCGGCGCCCGCCGCCGTGCTACCGGCGCGCGCCGCAGCGTCACCGGTCACCTCACCGCTGGTGCGGCGCCTGGCCGGTGCCCGCCACGTCGACCTCGCCGCGGTGCACGGCACCGGCCCCGGCGGTCGGGTGACCCACGCCGACGTGGAAACCGCTGCAGCACCGCCAGCACGGCCTACAGGCAGGATCAGGTCCTCGCCGCTGGCTCGCCGGCTCGCCCAGCAACTCGGGCTGGGCCTGGCCGGCATCGCGGGCAGCGGGCCGGGTGGAGCCGTGCGGGCACGCGACGTCCAAGCTGCGGCCCAGACCGGGCCGGGCCCGGGCACGCTTGACCGGACCGCTGCTGTGCGCGCCCAGATCGCGGTCTCGGTGGCGCGGTCCAAGCGTGAGATCCCGCACTACTACCTGTCGGAGACGATCGACCTCGACGCGGCGCTGCGCTGGCTGCGGGACCGCAACCGGCAGACCCCCGTCGCCGGGCGGGTCCTGCCCGCCGCGATGCTGCTCAAGGCCGCCACCATGGCCGTTCGGGAGGTTCCCGACGTCAACGGCGCCTACACCGAGACCGGATTCCACCGCGCCGACCACGTCCACCTCGGGGTCGCGATCTCCCTGCGGGGAGGAGGACTCGTGGCACCGGCGATCCACGACGCCGACACGCTCGGCCTCGACGATCTCATGGCAGCGTTGAAGGACCTCGCCACCCGCACCCGGGCCGGCCGGCTGCGCGCCGGTGAGCTGGCCGACGCGACCCTCACCGTGTCGAACCTCGGCGAGCAGGGCGTGGAGACCATCCACGGGGTCATCTACCCGCCGCAGGTGGCGCTGGTCGGCTTCGGCGCGGTCACGCAGCGGCCCTGGGCCGTGGACGGGCTGTTGGGTATCCGGCCGCTGGTCACTGCGAGCCTGGCCGCCGACCACCGGGTGACCGACGGCGTGGCAGGCGCCCGCTACCTGCGCACGATCAGCAGGCTGCTGCAGACACCCGAGGAGTGGAGATGACCGACGACATCGAGACGATCGTGCGCACCGCGCTGCACGAGATCGCGCCCGACGCCGACCTGTCCGCGCTGCACCCGGACGCCGACCTACGCGAGACCCTCGGGCTGGACTCGCTGGACTTCCTGCGCCTGGTCGAGTTGCTGTCCACCCGCACCGGCCACCGCATCGACGAGGAGGACTATCCGTGTCTGACGACGCTGGCCGGCGCGGTGTCTTTTCTCAAATGGCCACCGGGCCGATAGCGCAGCAGCCGTGCCTCAGACGGCGCGAGTGTGGCAGGCCGCAGCAGGGTTGATCACCTTAGCCGGTACGGACGAAAGTCCTGTTCACCGGTGTCTCGGGGCCCTGGTGGGGCGGTGCCGGACGGGCGTGCAATGGAGGGTGAACATCTACACGGAGGGAGAAGGGCCATGACCGCGCTGATGCCGCGACTGTTCGGCGACCTGACCGACTGGCTCGAAAGTGAGCACCAGTTCATGCCCGGGCACATCATCCGGGTGGAGGACACGCTCACCGACCAGGAGTACAAGATCCGGGCGGAGCTGCCTGGTATGGACCCGGAAAAGGACATCCAGATCTCTGTGGACGCCGGCGTGCTTTCGATCCACGCCGAGCGCCGCACCGAGCAGAGGGCCAAGGGCCGCTCCGAGTTCCACTACGGCATGCTGCAACGCTCGGTGCGGCTTCCCGGCAACGCCGACACCGACAACATCAAGGCCGGCTACGACAAGGGCATACTCGAGGTCACGGTGCCGCTGAAGGCCAGCGAACCGACCGGTCGGCAAATCCCGGTCACCGGTAGTTGAGACATCGGATGCCTGCGGCGCGGTGAAACTGGGCACCGCGCCGCACGGAATATTGTGGACGCCACGTCCCGGACTTCCTGGAGCACGATTCCGGTTCGACAAGCGGGTTGCGCGACGCCGCGGGCGCTGTCGAATGTCGGCCTCCCCCGCCATGTCGCGCTAGGAGGAGCGGCCGGATACGCCGCCCGTCCACCGACTGAGAGGACCGTCCATGGACCAATCGTCGTTGACGGCTTTGGCGACCCAGCTGATGTACGCCGCAAGCCATTCATCCAGTGGTCGTAGTAGCCAAACGGTCTATGGAGGGCAAACTCGCCTGCTGCGACAGGCCGTCTTGGCCTTGCGCGCCGGCGAGTGCCTGGCTGAGCACGAGAACCCGGGCGAGGCCACCTTGCAAGTGTTGCGGGGACGGGTACGTTTGGCAACCCAGGACGCCTCATAGGAAGGCGTCAGCGGAGATCTGCTGGTCGTGCCGGACAGCCGTCACACGCTGACCGCGCCCGAGGACGCCGTTGTGCTTCTCACCGTCGCCAAGCACACGTAGCCAAGCCTGTCGCGTCGCTCGTGCTTGCGCCAGGCGGGCTACGCGCCGCCGAGCTCGCCAACCCCACCGTCATCGTGTCAACCTGGGCGAGCAGAGTGTCGGGTTCGGCACGATCCGCGACCGGCCGTGCGGTGCGGACGGATTCCTGGGCGTCACCCAACGGTCACCCGCCGCCGATATGGCTACCCGCATCACCCTCTGCCGATGTCCGCCGACTTCTCGCGGTGAACGATGGCGAAGGCGTAAAGGACCAGCCCCGCAATTGCCGGCAAGTCGGCACCGCGCGGCCGGAAATCGGTTACCCGCCCTATTGGGACAGGCGGCGTTGGTCGGCTTCCTGCTGCTGGAGGGCATGGGACAGGCGCAGCTTGGCGTCCACGACAAGTACTCCTTTCGAGTCGACCGACACCGGGTTGAGGTCGATCTCGGCGACTTCTGGCAGGTCTTCGGCAAGCCGACCGACACGCATCAGCAGGTCCTCCAGTGCCGCGGTGTCGGCTGGGGCGCTGCCGCGGTAGCCGGTCAGCAGCGGGGCGGCGCGAAGACGCCGCCACAGGGCCGCAGCGTCGCGGTCACTGACCGGCGTCAGCTGCCACGCACGGTCGTCGAGCAGGTCGGTGTAGACGCCGCCGAGTCCGGCCATCAGCAGAGGCCCGAACATCGGGTCCAGCACGACCCCGACGACGACCTCGACACCCCCTTCATGCATCGGCTGCACGAGCACGGCCCCGCCGCCGGTGGCTGCGGTGACCTGCTGGTAGGCGGCGGCGACTGCGGCCTCGTCGCGCAGGTCCAGGCACACCGCGCCGAGGTCGGTCTTGTGCACGACGGCCGGGTCGGCGGATTTGACCACGACCGGGTAACCGATCGCCGCGGCCGCGGCAAGCGCATCGGTTTCGCTGCCGGCAGTGCGTGCCGGCAGCGTCGCGATCCCGTATGCGGCCAGCAGCGCCTCAACGGTGACCGGCGGCTGCCAGCCGTCGCCGTGATCCAGTGCCGCTGCGACGACATCGCGGGCGGCGGTGGTGTCGATACCTGCCAGGGCGGGTTGTGTACCGAGCGGCCGGCTGCGCCAGCTTCCGTAGCGGACCGCATGTGCCATCGCGCGGACGGCCTGCTCCGGCAGCGGATACACCGGGGTTCGACGGGCTCCGACAGCGCACGGCAGGTCTGGCGCGCCGACCGCCACGACCGCCGTGGGCACCTTCGCGACGCTGTCGGCGGCGGCTGCGGCGGCGGCCAGCAGAGCCCCGACGTCGTTGGCGGCGGTGGCCACCACCACCGCGATCACCGCGTCGACCTGCCCGCTTTCCCCAACGCTGGACATCATGGTGTTCAGCTGGCCCGGGGTGGCACAGGCACCGAGATCCACAGGGTTTCCCACCTGCAGCGGCGGCAGATTCAGGCCTTCGGCGGCCGCGGTGTCGGCGACCAACGCGCACAGCCCACCCGCGTTACCGACGACCGCCAGGCGCGGACCCGCAGGCAGCGGCTGGTCGATCAGCATCCGGGTGGCGTCGAGCAGCTCGCCGAGGGTGTCGACACGGATGACACCGGCCTGGGCGAACAGGGCGTCCACGTAGGTGTCCGGTTGCGCGGCCGCGGCGGTGTGCGAGCCGACCGCTCGGTCACCGGCGGGTGTGCGGCCGGCTTTGACGGCCAGGACCGGTTTGCGGCGGGCGACGGCGCGGGCCAGGCGGGCGAACTTGCGGGGGTTGCCCAGCGATTCCAGGTACAGGGCCACGGCCTGGGTGTCGGGATCGTCGTACCAGTAGGCGAGCAGGTCGTTACTGCTGACGTCTGCTTTGTCGCCCAGGGACACGAATGTCGACACGCCGGCGCCGGTGTGGGCGGCGTGTTCGAGCACGGCGATGCCGACAGCTCCGGACTGCACGGCGACTGCCAACCCGCCCGGGGTGGCTGCCGCGCCTGCGGCGAAGGTCGCGTTCAGGCTCACGCCGGGGTCGGTGTTGGCCACGCCGAGGCAGTTCGGACCGATGATCCTCATGTCGTGGTCGCGGGCGATCCGCACCAGATGCCGCTGCAGCGCGGCACCGGCCGGTCCGGCCTCGGCGAAGCCCGCCGACAGGATCACGGCCCCGCCGGCACCCGCTGCTGCGGCATCGGCAAGCACCTGCTCGACCGTGGCCGCAGGCACGGCGACCACCACCAGGTCCACCGGCTCACCGATGTCACCGACGCCCGCGAACGACGGCACCCCCGCAATGTGGTCGGCGTGCGGGTTGACGGCGTACACGCGCCCGGTGAACCCGCCCCGCACGATGTTCGCCAGGACCTCATGCCCTACGCCGCCGGGGGCGCGGCCCGCGCCGACGACAGCCACCGAGGCGGGTGCCAGCAGCCGGCGCAGCGACAGACGCTCGGCGGCACGTTCGCGCTCGTCGACGGCGGCGATCGCGGCGGTGTCAGGATCGGTGGACATCCGCACGATGACGGTGTCGGGGTCGCGGCTGCCGGCAACCGGACGGGCCAGATCGGTGACAACCTTCAGCATGCGCTGGTTGCCAGGCAGCACCTCGCCCACCAGCTCCCGGATTCCGGCGCGGCGTGCGTGTTCGGCGAGGTCCTCCATCAGCAGGGTGCCGATGCCGCGGCCCTGCCAGTCGTCGGCGACGAACACCGCGAACTCCGCTACGCCGGGCCGGTCGGTGCGCTCCCAGGATGCGACGCCGATGACCTGGCCGCGGTGGCAGGCCACGTGCACGGCGTGATCGGCGCCGGCCGGACGTGTCAGCCGTGTCACCTCGTCGTCGACCTGGCGGTTGCTGAGGTACCCGAAGCGCATGCGGCGGCTGGCGTCTGAGGCGCTGCGGTAGAGCCGCGCCAGTCCGGCCCGGTCTTTTTCGCCGGCCGGGCGCAGGTGCACGATGGCGCCGTCGGCGGCCAGGCAGTCGCAGCCTATGGCCGATGCTGCCATGATCATGGGATGATGATCTTGGTCAGGTCGCTGCTGGTGTGCCTGCCGGCCGGGCTGCCGGTGCAGTCCATGAGCGCGACGGCGCGTGGATGAGACGTGGTGCCGGTCCCTGGGCCGCGGCACCCGGCACTAGCCGAAGCGGAGTGCTTCATTGCATCGCTGCCAGCAGTTGCCGACAGGCTGCCTCGCAGTCCCGGCACGCCTGCGCGCAGATCCGGCAGTGCTCGCGCAAGTCGGCGTGGCGCTCGCACTCGTCGGCGCAGGATTTGCAGGCCATGATGCAGGCCTCGAGCAGGGTGCGGCTGATGTTGGCGTCGTAGCCGGTGTGCCGCGACAGCACCCGGGCGGTGGCCTGGCAGATGTCGGCGCAGTCGAGGTTGGTGCGGATGCATTTGGCCAGCTCGGCGATCATCGGCTCGCTCAGGCAGGTGTCAGCGCTTGCGGTGCGTGCCTCGCTACACGAGATCAACGAGTCGATCGCTGACGCGAACTGGCGCCGGTCAAAGTTGATCTCCAGCGGGTTCGTTTCGAGCATAGGCATGGTCACGTTGGTCACAGCGGTCTCCTTTGCTCGGTACGGCCCAGCTGCACCCCGGCGGATCTGCTTCCATCACAATGCGGGCTAGCGGGGTGAAAGTGCAGGTGCGGCGGCGGGTTGCCCGGGGGGCCGACCTCCAGCTCGGTACCGCTTGCCGAAGTCGTGAGTTGCACGAGCACAAGTGCAGGAGCCGGGGCGGGCACGTGTGAGCTGGTTAGCTGGTCGGGCTCGGGATGGCGCCCAGCATCTGGCGCATCTGCTCGATCTGCGCGGTCTGGCTGGCTTGGATCTTTGCGGCGAGCTGCTTGACGGCCGGGTTCGCGCCACCGGCGATCTCGGCCTTGGCCATCGCGACCGCGCCCTCATGGTGGGCGATCATCATCTGCAGGAACATGCGGTCGAACTGCTCGCCGGTCATGTTCTGCATCCGTCCCATGTCGGGCATCGGTCCCATCGACGGCATCATGCCGCGGCCCATCGGCGGCGACATCGACGGCAGTGCCATGCCGGGCCCCATCGACGGCACCGGCTTGCCCCACTGCTGCAGCCAGGCGCTCATCTGCTCGATCTCGGGCGTCTGTTCCTGCTCGATCTCGACGGCGAGCTGCTTGACGTCGGCGTCGGGGGCTGTGGCGGCGGCCATCCTGGACATCATCAGCGCCTGCTGGTGGTGGACGATCATCTGCTGCAGGAACTGGACGTCGGTGTCGTTGAACTGCTGCGTCGGGCTCGGCTGCGCCACCGCAGCCGGGTGCGCCGGTGCGCTCTGCTGGGTCCGGGTACCGGCGCAGCCGGCCGTCGCGCCGGCGGCGAGCACGACTGTGGTGAGCACCGCAAGGCTTACGGCACGAAACATGTCGACCTCCCCGGTTTGAGTCACCTCCATCACCCTAAATCCGAAAAGCCTTTATATACGGGGGTTCGATGGAAAGTCACGGGTGGGTCAACAGCGCCATAATGCGGTCGCCGCCCGGGCGTCGCCGTACCCGGCTGCCGGTCTGACACCCCGGACACCGCTGAGCTGACCGTGTACCGCACGGAACTCGACCTGCGTAACGGAGTGCTGACCAGAGTGCTCCGCTTCCGTGACGAGCAGGGCCGCCACACCGCCGTCCGCCAGCGCCGGCTGGTCCACATGGACGACCCCCACCTGGCCGCGCTCGAGACCGTCTTCACCGCCGAGGACTGGTCAGGCAGCTTGGAGGTGCGGTGCGGCATCGACGGGACGGTGGTCAACGCGAACCTGCCCGAAGACGCGCCGCTGGCCAAGGTGCACCTCGCACCGGAGTCGGCGACGGCCGACGGTGACACGGCCGTGCTCACGGTCGCGACCACGCAGTCACACGTGCGTGTCGCCATGGCCGCCCGCACCGTCGTACGCGACCCGATCGGGCGGACCGTGGCGGTGCCGCGGACGGCATCGCTGACACCGCAGGGATTCGCCGGCCAGGTGCTGCACTGCGAGCTGGCACAGGGGCAGCCGCTGACGGTCGAGAAGGTCGTCGCCGTGGCCACCTCCCGCGACCCGGCCGTCAGCGAGCCCACGCTGGCCGCCCGGGAGGCGGCCGCTGCCGCCGGCGGGTTCGCCGAGCTGCTGGCCGCGCACGAGCGGGCGTGGGGCACGCTCTGGGAACGGTTCGACCTGGCCGTCGACGCCGGCGACGAGGTGGTGCTGGCGCTGCGGCTGCACACCTTCCACCTGCTGCAGACGCTGTCGCCGCACACCGCGCAGCTCGACGCCGGAGTACCGGCGTGCGGGCTGCACGGTGAGGGCTACCACGGGCATGTGTTCTGGGACGAGATGTTCGTCTTCCCTGTCCTCAACCTGAGGCTTCCGGCGCTGTCGCGGGCGCTGCTGCTCTACCGCTGGCGGCGGCTGGACGCCGCCCGCCGGTCCGCCCGCCGCGCTGGGCGCAGCGGCGCGATGTTCCCCTGGCAGAGCGGCAGCGACGGACGCGGGAAACCCCCACCGAGCTGTACGACACCGCGGCCCGGCATTGGATCCCGGACTGCTCGCACCTGCAGCGCCACGTCGGCATCGCCGTCGCCTACGACACGTGGCAGTACTACCAGGTGACCGGCGACATCGACTTCCTCGCCGAGTACGGCGCCGAGATGATCATCGAGGTCGCGCGCCACCTCGCCAGTCTGGTCGAATACGATCCCGACGACGGCCGCTACGGCATCAGCGGCGTCATGGGCCCGGACGAGTACCACACCGCCTACCCGGAAGCGACCGAACCAGGGCTGCGCGACAACGCCTACACCAACGTGATGACGGCCTGGGTGCTCTGCCGTGCCCTGGACGTCATCGCGCTACTGGCCGGGCACCACTGCGGGCGCCTGTGGGTGCAGCTCGGCCTGGGCGAGAACGAGACCTGCTGGTGGGAGCGGATCAGCCGCGGCATGCGGGTGCCGTTCCACGACGGCGTCATCAGCCAGTTCGCCGGCTACGGGCAGCTGGCCGAGTTCGACTGGGACACCCACCGCAAGCGCTTCGGCGACCTCATCGGCATCGACGCGGTGCTGCGTGCGCAGGGAGACACCCCCAACCGCTACCAGCTGTCCAAACAAGCCGACGTCCTCATGCTGCTCTACCTGCTGTCCGCGGAGGAGCTGCGCGACGTGTTCGCCCGCCTGGGCTACCCCCTCGACGCGGCGACGATCGAGCGCACCGTCGCCTACTACCTGGCCCGGGTCGCGCACGGCTCCAGCCTGAGCCGTATCGCGCACAGCTGGGTGCAGGCCCGCGCCGACCGGGAGCAGTCCTGGACGCTTTTCACGCAGGCACTGCGCGCCGACCTCGCCGACACCCGGGGCGGCAGCACGCGTGCCGGAGTGCACCTGGGCGCCATGGCCGGCACCATCGACCTGGCCATGCGCTGCTACACCGGCCTGGAGACCCGCGACGACATCCTGTACCTGCACCCGCTGCTGCCCGCCGAACTACGGGCGTTGCACGTCGAGGTGCTCTACCGGGGGCACTGGGTCGTCATCGACGTCGACCACCACCTGCTGCGCGTAGGCCTGCGGCCCTGCAAAGCGCCCCCGATCCGGATCAGCTTCGCAGGCGCCGTCCACAGCCTCGCCGCCGGACGACACCGCACGTTCCCGCTGACCACCTGAGCGGCACCGGGCCGAAAGTCCCGGATCCACTGCGGTTGTTCCCTGCCGCGCCGGCCCGGTCCGGAGGGACAGTGGAGGCATGAAGGCACACGTCGGAGACCGCCTCGTGCTCGAGGCCATCCACGTCGGCGAGCCGCGGCGGGTCGGCGTCATCACCGAGCTGCGACATCGGGACGGGACGCCGCCGTACATCGTGCGCTGGCTGGACACCGACCGCGAGAGCATGGTGTTCCCCGGCTCTGAAGCGCGGGTGGAACCGCCCCACGCGCCACACCCGCCGCACTGACCACGACCGCAACCCAGGCTAGGCGTCCGAACCTCTGGGTGGGGCCACGATGAGCAGCGCTGAGGCGCGTCCTACTACCCAATCCGCATCGCACGCTTCCGTTGACACCATGGCGACCGGTCTCACCACCAGCGAGGTGACCCGCAAGCGTGCGATGTCAGGACCGAACACGCTGCCGGCAGCGCGGCGACCACCGGTCGCACTGCTGCTGGTCCGGCAGCTGACCCACTTCTTCGCTCTGCTGCTGTGGGCAGCCGCGCTGCTCGCCGTGCTCGCCGGAATGCCGGAGCTGAGCGTCGCGATCATCATCGTGATCGTGGTGAACGGCGTGTTCGCGTTCGTACAGGAATACCGGGCAGACCGCTCCGTCGACCGGCTGCGCGACCTCATGCCCGCCACCGCCGTCGTCCGCCGCGACGGCCACCGCCGGTCCGTGCCGGTCGCCGACCTCGTACCTGGTGACGTCGTGCTGCTGGAGGCAGGCGACAGGGTCAGCGCCGACCTGCGCGTCGTGTCCGCGGCCGCACTCGCAGCAGACGAGTCCCTGCTGACGGGTGAAAGCGTGCCCCGGCAGGTGACGGTGGGCGAGGATCTTTTCGCGGGCACCTTCGTCGTCGAGGGCGCCGCCGAGACGGTCGTCACGGCCACCGGCGGCCGCACCCGCCTTGCCGACATCGCCGCCATGACCCGGCAGGCGCACCGGCCGCCCAGCCCGCTCGCCGTCAGGCTGAGCCGGGTGGTGCGGGTCGTGGCCGTGACCGCGGTCGCGGCAGGGGTCGTGCTGTTCGGCGTCGGTCTGATGCTCGGGCTCACGCCACTGCAGGGGTTCCTGTTCGCGCTCGGTGTCACGGTGGCGCTGGTGCCCGAGGGCCTGCTGCCCACGGTGACGCTCGCCCTGGCCTACGGCGCGCACGCGATGGCCCGCCGCAACGCCCTCGTCCGGCGGCTGGAGGCGGTCGAGACGCTCGGTTCGGTCACGTTCATCTGCACCGACAAGACCGGCACGCTCACCTGCAACCAGATGACCGTCATACAGGTGTGGACCCCGAACGGCACCGCGCGGGTGACCGGGGAGGGCTATGAACAGCACGGACACGTCGACGCCCCGCCTGCGGTAGCCGCGCAGGTCCGCGAGCTGGCATATGCGGCCTTCCGGGCCTCGCGCGGACGGTTGACGCCGTATGAAGGCGGATGGCAGCCCCACGGCGACCCGATGGAGGTGGCTCTGCACGTGCTGGCCTTGCGTGCCGGCGTCGACGTCGACGCCCGCGCGCAGAGCGAGCCAGAGCAGCTCTGGATGCCTTTCGACCCGCGCCGCCTGCGCGCGGCGAGCCTGGCCGGCACCACCCTGTACGTCAAAGGCGCCCCAGAGCAGGTGCTGGCCGACTGCCGCGACGAGGACGCCGCACAGGCCGGGCTACAAGCCGCCCACGCGATGGCCGACCGAGGACTGCGCGTGCTCGCCGTCGCCCGCCGCCGCGACACCGCCCCGGCGGCCGCGGCCACGGCCGCCGAACTCGACCTGCTCGGAGTGGTAGGGCTGCTCGACCCGCCGCGCCCGGACGTCGGCGACGCCATCGCGGCCTGCCGCAGGGCCCACATCGACCTCGCGATGATCACCGGTGACCATCCGGCCACGGCCAAGGCGCTGGCGGCACAGGTCGGTCTGTGTGGCCCGGACCCGCTAGTGGTCACCGGAGCGCAGCTGCCCGCCACCGACGCCGCGCTCGGTGCGCTGGTCGATCACGACGGTGTCATCATCGCCCGCGTCACCCCGGAGCAGAAGCTGCGCATCGCCCGCGCCCTGCGCGCCCGCGGCCACGCCGTGGCGATGACCGGCGACGGCGTCAACGACGCCCCGGCGCTGCGCGAGGCCGACATCGGCATCGCCATGGGCGCCTCCGGCAGCGATGTCGCCCGCGAGGCCGCCGACCTGGTCCTGCTCGACGACCACTTCGCGACCATCGTCGCCGCGATCGAGACGGGCCGGTCCACGTTCGCCAACATCCGCCGGTTCCTGACCTACCACCTCACCGACAACGTCGCCGAGCTCGCGCCGTTCGCCGTCTGGGCGCTGACCGGCGGCAGCTTCCCGCTGGCCATAGGGGTGCTGCAGATCCTCGCCCTGGACATCGGCACCGACCTGCTGCCGGCCCTGGCGCTCGGCGCCGAGCCACCGAATCCGCGTACGCTCACCGGGCGGGCCCGCACCGGGCAGCTGATCGACCGCAGGCTGCTGGTGCGCGCCTTCGGTGTGCTCGGCCCGGCAGAGGTCATTGCGTCGCTGGGCGCGTTCACCGCCGTGCTGCTGGCCGGCGGGTGGCGCTGGGGCGACACACCGTCGGCCGGGCTGCTGGCCGCCGCATCAGGCACCGCGTTCGCCGCGATCGTGCTCGGGCAGCTGGCCAACGCCTTCGCGTGCCGCAGCGGAACCCGGCCGGCGCTGCTGCTCGATCCGCGCCGCAACCCGCTGCTGCTGTCGGCCGTGGCCATCGAACTCGTATTGCTGTGCGCCTTCCTCGGCGTGCCGGCCATCGCCGCGACCCTGGGCGGATCGTGGCCGCCACCGGCCGGCTGGGCGCTGGCCGCGCTCGCCATACCGGTGCTCCTGGCGGCAGACACACTCCACAAGGCGGTGCGCGCCCGCCGGATCACGTCGGGGACAGCCGCACCGCGGTGACCTTGTACTCCGGGCAGGAGGTCACCTCGTCGACCTCGGCGGAGGTCAGCAGGTTCGCGGCGACCTGCGGGAAGGCGAAGGCGAGAAACACCTGCCCGGGACCGACCTGCGCGGTCACGTGCGCCGCCGCCACGATGCTGCCGCGCCGGCTGCTGATCTCGACGTCGTCGCCGTTGCGCAACCCGAGCGCGGCCGCGTCGTCGGGGTGGATGTCGACGCACTCGCGGGGCTGCAGGGCCAGGTTCGCGGTGCGGCGGGTCATCGTGCCCGCGTTGTAGTGCACCAGCCGCCGCCCGGTGATCAGAACGTACGGGAACTGTGCGTCCGGCTGCTCGCCCGGCGGCAGCCACGGCCTGGCGGCCAGCTGCGCGCGACCGTTCGGGGTGGCGAAACCCCGCTGGTACAGGCGAGCCTCACCGGGGTCGTCGGGTGAACGGCACGGCCAGTGCAGATGGCCTTCGCGTTCCAGCCGTGCGTGGGACACCCCGGCGAACAGGGGCGCGACGAGGACGCATTCGGCCAGCGCCGCCGCGGGCGTGGTGCAGCCGAGGTCCCCGCCCAGCGCGGCCGCCACCGAGCGCAGGATGTCGAAGTCCGTGCGGGCCTGCCCCGGCACGTCCAGCGCGGGCCGGACCCGCTGGAACCGGCGGTCGAAGTTGACGAACGTGCCGTCCTTCTCCAGAAACGACGCCCCCGGCAGCACGACATCGGCCAGCCGGGCCGTGCCGGTCAGGAAGATCTCCTGGCAGATCACGAGGTCGCACGCCTGCAGCGCGGCCCGGACGTGGCCGCTGTCGGGGTCGGTCTGCGCGATGTTCTCACCGAACACCCACAACGCCTGCACCCGGCCGTCGAGGGCGGCGTCGAACATCTGCGGGATGCGCAGGCCCGGCCGCTGCGGCACGGGGTGACCCCAGACCTGCTCGCAGCGCTGCCGTGCATGTGGATCGTCGACGCGCTGATATCCGGGCAGCAGGTCCGGCAACGCGCCCATGTCCGAGGCGCCCTGCACGTTGTTCTGGCCGCGCAGCGGGTTCACCCCGCCGCCGTGTCCGGTGCCGACCGCGCCGCGCAGGATCGCCAGATTGGCCAGCGTACGCACCCCGTCGGTGCCGTGCGCGTGCTCGGTGACACCCAGCCCGTAGATGATCGACGGCATGGCCGCGGTGCCGTAGAGCCGCGCCGCTTCCCGCAACGCGCCGGCAGGCACCCCGCTGATCTGCTCGACCCGGTCGGCGGTGAACCACCGCAGCTGCTCCCGGAGCTCGTCGAGCCCGTCCGCGCGCTCGGACAGGAAGTCGGCGTCGACCCAGCCCTCGTCCAGCATGATCCGTGCCAGGCCGTTGAACACCGCCACGTTGCTGCCAGGACGGCCGGCCAGGTGCACGTCGGCTATCTCGGCAAGGGCCGTGCGGCGCGGGTCGACGACGACGAGCCTCCCCCCGGACAGCACCTGCTGCAGGATGCGTGCCCCGACCACCGGATGGGCCTCGGTCGGGTTCGCGCCCGCGACCAGGATGCAGTCGGCGAGCTCGATGTCGTCGGCCGGGTTGGTGCCGCCGGCCAGACCGAACGCGGCCGTGAGACCGGCGGCCGACGGGGCGTGGCAGATGCGCGAGCAGTTGTCGACGTTGTTGGTGCCGACGACGGTGCGCATCAGCTTCTGCATCAGGTAGTTCTCCTCGTTGGTGGCACGTGCCGAGGAGATCGCGGCCACGGCGTCGGGGCCGTGGCGTTCGATGACGGCGTGCAGCCGGTCGGCGATGAAAGCAAGCGCCTGGTCCCAGGTGGCCGGTTGCAGCTGCTGACCCGAACGGATCAACGGGGTGGTCAGCCGGTCCGGGGAGGTGGCGAAGCCGTGGGCGAAGCGGCCCTTGACGCAGGCGTGTCCGCGGTTGACCGATCCGCTGCGGTCCGGGGTGATCTCGGTGATCCGGCCGTCGGCGACGTGCACGGTCAGGGCGCAGCCGACGCCGCAGTATCCGCAGGTCGTGTCCACCGCCACCGCAGCCGGACGGGTGGCGCCCAGGCCCGCCTGGGTGATGGCGCCGGTCGGGCACGTGTCCACACAGCCGCCGCACGACACGCAAGCCGACTGCGCCCAGCTGCCCGCGCCCGGCGCGACGACGGTGTCGGACCCGCGGCCTGCCAGGGTGAGCGCGAAAGCGCCCTGCACGTCGTCGCACATGCGTACGCACCGCCCACAGGCGATGCACAGATCCCGGTCCAGGAGCACGTACGGATGGGAGTCGTCGCCGCCCAGCCCCCGGCCGGCGGCGGCGAACGCGTCAGGTCCGACGCCGAGCTCCGCGCAGCGGGCGGCCAGCTCGGTCGGCAGGTCCAACGCCGTACGCGGCAGCCGCTCCACGGTCAGCTCCAGGACCTGCCGGGCCATCGCCGTCACCTCGGGTTCGCCGGTGGTCACCACCTGACCGTCGGCGGCCGCCGTCACGCACGCGGCGACCACGCCCCGCCCGGCAAGGCGCACCAGGCACAGCCGGCAGCTGCCCGACGGGCTCAGCCGGTCGTCGTGGCACAGCGTCGGCACCACCGCCCCGGCCGCGCGGACCGCCCGCAGCACCGTCGCGTCGGCTGGCACGTCCACGACCTGCCCGTCGACGGTGACCCTCACGGCACCGCTCCGCCGAAGACCCGCAGCAGGCTGCGCACCGCCCGCGGGATGCTCCGGCCGAACGGGCACAGGCTCGCCTGCGCCATCAGCTCCAACAACGCGTCGTCCGCCGCGCCGGTGACCGGATCGGCGCACCCGCGCCGAGTGCCTTCGCGGCAGGGCGTGCAGGCCCCGCAGCTCTCCCGGGCGTAGAACCGCCACAGATGCCCCAGCAGCGCCGCGGGCGACACCGAGTCGTCGACGGCGATCACACCGCCGTGGCCAAGGGCGGCACCGGCGTCGTCCAGCGCCGAGGCCAGCAGCGGCACGTCGAGCTGATCGGGCCCGAGGAAGCCGCCCAGCGGCCCGCCGACCTGCAACGCCCGCAGCTCGCCGCCGGCCAGCCCTCCGCCGAGCCGGTACACGATGTCGCGCAACGGCGTGCCCAGCTCCACCTCGTACGCCCCCGGCCAGGTGAAACGCTCGTTGAGGCACACCACCAACGTCCCGGTCTCCGGCGCCCGGCCGAGCCTGGCGTAGGCGGCGCCGCCGTCGGCGAGCGCGGCCGGCACCGCCGCGAGCGTCTCCACGTTGTTCACCGCGGTCGGGCGGCCGAACAGGCCGTACTCGCTCGGGTACGGCGGGCGCGGTCGTACGCTGCCGCGCAGGCCGCTCATCGACCGCAGCAGCGACGTCTCCTCACCCGCGACGTACGACCCGGCGCCTGCCACCACCTCGACGTCGAAGTCGACCCCGCAGCCGTGCACCGCCCGGCCGAGGTGCCCGGCGGCCCGGGCCCGCTCGACGGCCTCGCACATGCTCCGGTACGCCTGCGGGTACTCCGAGCGGACGTAGACGAATCCTCGGGACGCCCCGCACGCCAGGCCGGCCAGGGCAAGGCCCTCCAGGACCCGGTCGGGTATGCGCTCCATGACCAGCCGGTCGGCGTAGGCGCCGGGGTCGCCCTCATCGCCGTTCGCCACCACGTAACGCTGGCCCGGACCGGCCGAGGCGACGGCCTGCCATTTGCGGGCAGCGGGGAAACCTGCGCCGCCACGACCCCGCAGCCCCGCTGCGGTCACCTCGGCCAGTACCCTCTCGACGGCGTCCGGGCGGCCGAGCAGGCGCGGCCACACCTGCCACGCAGGCTCAGCCGCCAGCCCTCGCAGCACGACCGAGTGGGTGACCGCCCAGGCCGGGATCCCGGGCGCACGCCGTGGCACGAGTCCGCTGAGCTGATCGGTTAGGTCGGCGCCGGCCGCCGGTGCGTCGCCGTCCAGCGCCGCCGGGCCGCCATAGCAGAAACCCAGGCAGTGCACCTCCTGCAGCGACACCGCGCCGTCGGCGCTGCATTCGCCAGCACGCACCCCCAGAACCTGCTCTACCTGGGCGAGGTGCCGGCCGCCGCCGGCGATGAAGCACGCGGTGCCAGCGCAGACCCGAACGTGGCGTGCCGCGGTCGGCGAACTCAGATCAGTGAAATACGTGGCCGTGCCGTAAGCAGCAGCCGCAGGCACGTTCGCCGCGGTGACCGCCACGTGCTCGCCGGTCGCGGCTGGTCGCCACCTGTCCAGGGCGCCGGTGTCGCCGGTGCGGGCGACCAGTTCCTCCAGGGCGCTGCGCCCCGGCCGCGGCGACGGCGGTCCAGCCGACGGGCGCTCGCTCATGGCGTGCGCCCTTTCGTGGCCGGGGGTACCGGAGGTGCGTGACAAGCCCAATGGTGCACGGGAGGCCGATCGAAGCCGTGGGTGATCCGCGTAGCGTGCCTACGCCGCGCCGCCGCGCCGGTGGCCACGAGGACTGCCGGCACCGTCGCTGACCCGTCCGCATGCACGACGCTCGGTGAATCGGCTGCCACCGTTTCCTCACCGCCCTGCGACACACCCCATTGTCTTCCGTTTCGCGAGCATGGGAGCACGAACGCCGCAGCTGCGCGATCACATGCCCCCATGCGCGGGCCATCCCGGCGGCCAGCCTGCCCACCAGGTCAAACTTCCCGCCGAGGCAGGCGGTGTGGCCCTGTCCGCAAGCGGTGGAACGGGGTCAAGGTTGACACGACACACCGTGCTCTCGCCCAAGGCCCAGCGAGGCCCAGTGGGTACGCCGAGAAAGGGCAACGCCGATGAACAAGCCGACAGTGCGTGAGGTCATGGTCACCGATGTCTTGACCGTTCCGCTGGACATGACCTACAGCGACATCGCCTACCTGCTGGCCCGCAACAAGATCAGCGCCGTGCCGGTCGTGGACGACCTGCGCCGCCTGGCCGGGGTGGTCTCCGAGGGCGACCTGCTACGACGTGTCGAATACCTGCAGGAGCCGGAAGACGCCACGCACATCCTGGAACGGCCCTCCCGACGCACATCCCGGGCCAAGGCCCAGGGCGCCGTCGCCCGACAACTAATGACTGCTCCCGCCATCACCGTCGCACCAGATGCCGGCGTGGCCGACGCCGCGCGCCTGATGGCCGACAAGCACATCAAGCAGCTCCCCGTCGTGGACCGGCAAGGCCGAATGGTCGGCATCGTCGCCAGGCGCGACCTGCTGCGCCTGTTCCGGCGCTCCGACGCCGACATCAGGACCGAGATCACGCAGTCGATCCTCGAACGGGCACTACACGTTCCGCCTGACGCCGTGCACGTCGACGTCGACGACGGCGCGGTCACGCTCACCGGTGCCATCCACCAGTCCAGCAAAGCCCAGATAGCAGTGCGGCTGACCGAAGCGGTCCCAGGCGTCACCACGGTGGTAGACCGGCTCACCTACGACATCGACGATGAGCAGAACCGCGCGGCACCTACCGAGCCATACAGGCAGCCCGCCAAGTACGTCGTCGGCGTCGACGGATCCGACGGCAGCCGCCACGCCCTGCGCTGGGCAGTCGCCGAAGCGGCCGCCGGCGGCGGATCTGTCCTCGCCGTCGCGGCATGGCACTGGGAAGGCGACCTGGCCGCGACAGTGGCAGCCGACGAACGCCGCCACCTGCAAGCCTTGCTCGCCCACGAGATCGACGCAGTACATGCACGCCAGCAAGGTGTCCCCATCACCACCGAAGTGGTGCGGGGCCCCACGGCGCAGGCGTTGACCGCCGCGGCCGCCGGCGCCGACATGCTCGTGCTCGGACAGCACGGACACAGCAGCGCCTTACACAAGGTGCTGGGATCGGTCACCGAGGCCTGCATCCGCAGCGCGCCATGTCCGGTGCTCGTCATTCCCAGCGGTCAGCAGGCAGCCGGCCACCACCAGTCGGAGCGCGCCAAGGCGCAGCCGGCCTTTTGAGGGCCCGCAACCGGACGTGATCGTCGACCGCTGCGGTTGGCGCCACCCGAGACGGGCTAACGTGGCCGTTCGGGCAGCTTCACGGCCAAGACCGCGGCCTGCGTGCGACTTTCCAGGCCCAGCTTGCACAGCAGGCTGGAGACGTAATTCTTGACCGTCTTCTCGGCCAGGAACATCTGTGCCGCGATCTGCCGGTTGGTCAGCCCGTCGGCGATGTACCCGAGGACCTTTCGCTCCTGCTCGGTCAGCGACTTCAGGTGCTCCGGCTCATGCCGGGGATCACGGACCCTTTCCAGAACCCGGCGAGTGACGGCCGGGTCCAGCAGCGACTGGCCCGCTGCTACGCGTCGCACCGCGTCGACGAGGTCAGTGCCCTTGATCTGCTTGAGCACATACCCGGCGGCACCTGCCATGATCGCGGCGAACAGTGCCTCATCGTCCTCGTACGACGTCAAGATCAAACCCTGGATTGCCGGGTCGACCGAGCGGATCTCACGGCAGACATCGATGCCGCTGCCGTCCGGCAACCGCGCATCGAGCACCGCCACATCCGGGCGTAGCGCAGGGATGCGCCGGGTCGCCTCCACCGCTGATCCCGACTCGCCGACGACCTCGATGTCACCGTCGGCCTGCAACAGCTCACGCAGGCCGCACCGGACCACCTCGTGGTCGTCGACCAGGAACACTCGGATCACACCAGCATTCTGCGCCTGCCGTGCGGGCTGGTGGAAGGACATGGCCGACACCTGCTCCCGCGGCCAGCCCTGCTTGCAGGCAAACGTGAACTCAAGCGACGCCCGCCACGACCGCGACGGTCGCCTTGGCGGCACCTGACCGGGACTTTTGTCCCGCTCCTACCGAGATTGCGCAGCTGTGCGGCCTTGTAGGCGTCACGCTGGTGGGATGACCGCAGCCGCCACCCAGGTCGAGGAGAAACCGCCCACCGGCCTCAGCGCGGAGCAAGTCGCCGCCCGGGCGGCCGCGGAAGGCCCCAACACCGTCGCCCGGCCACGACCGCGGCGCCTGGCCGCGCGGGTCGGCGCCCAACTGGCCGACCCGCTGGTGTCGTTGCTGCTGGCTGCGGGGGCTGTCACCGCGGTCCTCGGGGACTGGCCCGACACCGTCATCATCGCGCTGGTCGTGTGTCTGAACACCGCGATCGGGGTGGCGCAGCAGGTCCGCGCCGATCGGGCGATCGCAGCGCTGGACTCACTGACCGCGCCCACTGCCCGCGTCATACGCGATGGACACGAGACAGTGGTGCCGGCCGCCGACCTCGTCCGCGGTGACCTCGTCCGGGTCGAAGCCGGTGACATCGTGCCGGCCGACATGCTGCTGCATGACTCCTACCGCTGCCAGGCCGACGAGTCGGCGCTGACCGGCGAGTCGGTGCCGGTGCCCCGGCCCGCCGGAGAGGAACTCAGCGCCGGCACGGTCCTGGTGACCGGACGCGCGGTCGGCACCGTCGTGCGAACCGGGCCGCGCAGCGCCCTGGGCCGCATCGCGACGCTGGTAGCGAGCACGACCAGCGGTCCCACCCCGCTGCAGCGGCGCCTGGCTCACCTGAGCCGGATCCTGGGCGCGACCGTGGTGGTGCTGTGCCTGGTGGTGTTCGCCGCAGGCGTCGCCGCCGGCCGGCCGGTGCTGCTCATGGCCCTGATCGCGGTGAGTCTGGTGGTCGCTGCGGTCCCGGAATCGCTGCCCGCGGTCGTGACACTGGCACTCGCGCTCGGCGCCCGCAGAATGGCGCGGCACCGCGCCATTCCACGCGACCTGCACGCCGTGGAGACGATGGGCTCGGTAACCGTCGTGGCCGCCGACAAGACCGGCACCATGACCGAGGGACGGATGACAGTGCGCCGAGCGATCGCGGCAGGTGCCGACGTCACCGTCAACGGCACCGGCTACGAGCCCACCGGCGCATTCGCCCCCGCCGCCCCGCTGCCGCCGCCGCTGCTGGACCTGGCCCGCGCCGCGTTGCTGTGCTCGGACGCCACCGTGCTGGCCCCGACATCGGACAAACCCGCGTGGACCGCCGTCGGCGACCCCCTCGAAGCGGCACTGGTCACCTTCGCCGCCCGCTGCGGCATGGATCCCGCCCAGGTACGCCACGATGCCCCACGCCTGGCAGAACACCCGTTCGACCAGGCCACCCGCCAGATGACCACCGTGCACGCCGACGGCGACACCTACCTGACAATCTGCAAAGGCGCACCGGAGACGGTGCTGTCGGCTCCCGTCGTCGTCGACGATCCGGCCACCGACGCGGCCCGGCAGGCGGCCGGGCAGCTGGCCGCCGCCGGGTTCAGGGTCCTGGCCGTAGCCGCAGGCAGGTTCACGCAACCGAGCAGTCCATTGGCGCCGACGGGGCTGCGGGCGCTCGGGGTGGTCGGTGTCGAGGACCCCCTGCGCCCAGCCGCGGCGGCCACCGCAGGGGCGTTCCGCCAGGCCGGCATCCGGCTGATGTTGATAACAGGCGACCACCCGGCCACCGCCGCCCACATCGGCGCCCAGATCGGCATCTGGCAGCCCGGTGAGCCCGTCGGCGTCGGTGATCACCCCGAACAGGCCGGCCAGGTGCACGTGTTCGCCCGCACGCAGCCCGAACAGAAGCTTGACATCGTCGCGGCACTGCAGGGCGCCGGGCAGGTCGTCGCGATGACCGGTGACGGCGTCAACGACGCCCCAGCGTTGCGCCGCGCCGACATCGGCGTGGCCATGGGCGGCGGCACCGAAGTCGCCCGTCAGGCAGCCGACCTCGTACTGGTCGACGACGACCTCGCCACGATCACCGCTGCCGTGGCCGAAGGACGCCGGGTGTACGACAACATCCGCCGCTTCCTGCGCTACGGCCTGTCCGGCGGCGCCGCCGAACTCGCCGTCATGCTCGTAGGCCCGTTCCTGGGCCTGGGCGTGCCGCTGCTGCCCGGCCAGATCCTGTGGATCAACCTGCTGACCCACGGGCTGCCCGGTGTCGCCATGGGCGCCGAACCCGCCGAACCGGCAGTGCTGCGACGCCCGCCCAGGCCCCCCGGCGAGCAGGTCCTCGGTGCCGGCCTGGCACGCTCGGTACTGGTGCTGGGAGCGCTGCTGACCGCCGTCACTCTGCTGTGCGGCGTCTACGCTGCCGCCCGCGGCTGGCCCTGGCAGAGCATGGTGTTCATGACCCTCGGTCTGGCGCAGCTCGGCGTCGCGGTCGCGGTCCGCGCCACCCGCACCCCGGGCAACCGCTGGGCCAACCCCGGCCTGCTCGCCGCGGTGGCCGTGTCCGCCGTCGCGCAGCTCGCCGCCGTCATGCTCCCCGGGCTGCGAACACTGCTGGGCACCGAGCCGCTGACCGGCACCCAACTTGCCGTATGCGCAGCAGGTGCGCTGCTACCGGGCCTGGCCGCCGGATTGTGGCGCATCTTCGGCCCACGGCCGGCAACCGGATCGCGGTAAGCACAGGAGGTGACGCCGTGGCGGGCGACGAGGCAGGCCGCGCACCCGTGGTCGTCGGAGTGGACGGCTCTCAGCAGGCCTTCACAGCGGTGGGCCTGGCCGCGCACACGGCCGCCCGCCAACGCCGTGCCCTGCGCATCGTGCACGCGGTGAGCAGGCCGTTGCCGCATCTGAGCACCGGTACGCAGGCTCCGGCACAGGACGAGGTCCTCGCCCAGGATGACCAACGCATTTTGGCCGACGCCGCAGCACATGCCGCCGCGGCCGAACCCGGTTTGAAAACCGTCGCTGAGGTCGTCGTCGGCCCGCCGGCAGCGGCCTTGCTCGCTGCCGCACGCGACGCCTCGCTTCTGGTCCTCGGTGATCGCGGCGTGGGTGGGTTCACCAGCCTGCTACTGGGCTCAGTCGCGGTCCAGGTCAGCGCGCACAGCGATATCCCGGTCCTGGTAGCGCGAGGGCGTGCGCATCCGGCAGGACCGGTGCTGCTCGGTGTCGGTGACGCTCCCGAGGCCGCAGCGGCCATCGAGATGGCGTTCGTCGAGGCCGAGCAGCGCGGCGCGGACCTGCTCGCCCTGCGGACCTGGTTCGATCCGCAGCTGGAGGTGTCACACATGGCGCCGCTG
The DNA here is from genome assembly GCF_040648615.1 of Catellatospora sp. NPDC049111. Lineage (NCBI taxonomy): Bacteria > Bacillati > Actinomycetota > Actinomycetes > Micromonosporales > Micromonosporaceae > Catellatospora > Catellatospora sp. NPDC049111. The sequence goes on from NZ_JBEZEB010000036.1 coordinate 62,664, forward strand.
CCCTACGACCCGACGCCGGCGCGCGACACCGAGCGGCAGCGGCTCGTCGTGGCACTGGCAGGGTCGCGTGCCCGCCACCCGGAGGTGAGGGTGCGTGAGGACGTGTGTGCTGGGCGGGCGGGGCAGGTGCTCGTCGAGCGCAGCCATGATGTGCAGCTGGTGGTTGTCGGTGCCCGGGGGCGGGGTGGGTTCACCGGGCTGTTGCTGGGATCGACGAGTCAGCAGGTGTTGCACCACGCCGACTGCCCGGTGCTCGTGGTCGCTCACCGGCAGCCGGAATCGACATGAGCGCCAGTGTCGGACGGGCGACACCGGTCAGCGGTCGCTTGTCATGCCGGCGTGCACGGCTACCGGGGCCGGGATGACGGAGGTTTCGCGCAGGTGCAGCGGGGACACCGGCGGCAGGCCGAGGGCGTGCCGCCCTGCTGCGATCGGGCCGGCGATCACGACGAACTGCGGGGTTCCGGTGCGGCCCAGCAGGAGCCGCAGGTGTTCGCGTGCGGCCGGGACCTGGCTCACCTGCGGGTGCACCGACATGACGAGGCCTGCACGTACGACGGCGGGCAGCAGCGCGCGTACGGTCTGCGCCGCGCGCCGGTGATCGTCGGGCTGGTCACCGTCGGTGCCGACGACGACGGCGACATAGCGTGCCGTGTCATCGAGCCCACCGTCACGGGATCGCGCTGGGCCGTCGCCTGTGTCGTGGCGCCAGAAGGTCACCGGACCGGGTACCGACGCTGGTGTGCCCGGCCGTACGGCGGCCGAATGCGCCGGCCGTGGCTGGTAGGGGTGGCCGGTGGCGATGGCGTCGTTGGCGGCGTCGAGCACTCGCGACAGCGTCCGCATGGAGGCCTCGCCATGGACGATCTCAGTCCACACACCATCGGCCTCTACCGCCCGAGCAAGTCCGTAGATGTCCACGCCCTCACCGTCGCCCCAGTCCCATTCCGGCGGTCAGGGTCGAAGTGAAGGCACTCACATGACTTTGGTCCCGATCTCCGTACGCGCACGCCGTGCGGTATCTGCTCGCGAGCACCGGGTGCGGGGTTCTACTGCCGCCGTGCCATCGCCGCGGCCCTGCGCGGCCGTGTCGGCCGACACCGGACAGTGGCCGCCAATGTCAGCGCCGGCGCGCAGTTTACTGCGCTACCGGTGGTCGTGAGACAGGCCGAAGGTCCTGCGCACCGACGCCCATGGACCCTGCCAACCACCCCGGCACTTGAGGTCAAATGAACTCATAACGCTTGGAAAGGGGAGCGCGATGTCCATGCTCGGATCGTCAGAGCCGGTCTTGGTCGGCGTCGACGGCTCAGCGCACGCCCTGCAGGCCGTGGGGCTGGCCGCTGCCGAGGCGGCAAGGCTTGACCTGCCGTTGGTCATCCTGCATGCCACAGCGCGGGCCGGTGAGGCGGCGTCCGGCGAAGGCGCCCGGATCCTGCACGATGCGGCGCAAGCGGCCCCTGACGGAGCCCACCCGCAGACGGTCCTGGCCACGGGCCCTGCCGCTGAGGTGCTGCTGCAGCACGCGACGAAGGCCGCACTGGTCGTGGTCGGGCACCGCGGCACCAACGCTTTGGAAGATCTTCTGCTGGGGTCGGTGGCTGCCCGTGTCGCGGCACACTGCCCCGTGCCGGTGCTGGTAGCCCGCGGCACAGCGCACGAATCCGGGCAGGTGGTGGTGGGTATCGACGGTTCGCCGCAGTCGCCCCGGATCGCCGAGGCGGCGTTCGCCGAGGCCGCGGCCCGGGCGGTGGACGTATCCGCGGTACACGCCTGGACCGGCCCGGTGTCTCGCGCCCCGGGCGACATGCTGCCCCTGGTCTACGACAAGGACGAGATCGAGGGCGAGGAGCAGCGGGTTCTCGCCGAAGCGCTGTCCGGGCTACGTGAACGCTTTCCCGACGTGACGGTGCAGGACATGCTCGTCAAAGGGCGTCCGGGCCCTGTCCTGGCGCACCTGAGCCAGACCGCGGATCTGGTGGTCATCGGGTCGAAGGGGCCGCGGAACTCGGCGAACCTGCTGCCGGGCTCGGTACGCCGCCACCTGCTGCACCACGCTGCCTGCCCGCTGCTGATCATCCCACGCGGCGATGGATGAACGACCAAACGCCGGCCGCGGCCCGAAGCAAACGACGGCGCTGCGAAGGCGCGAACGGGGGAGCACAGATGAACACGACTTCAGCAACCCGGCGTGACACCCGACGGGCCGGACTGGCCGGACGGGCCATCCGTGTGGTGATGACCGCCGCGCCGCTGTGCGTCAACAGCAACACCCTGCTCGGCGACGCGCTGGCCGAGATGGCGGCCGCATCGCTGCGACACCTGGTCGTCGTCGACTGCGCCGGCCGCTGCGCAGGGGTCCTCAGCGACCGCTGCATCGTCGCAGCGTGGGCCGCCGACCCGGAGGCCCTGACCTGCCAGCGCGTGTCCAGCCTGCTGGAAAGCCCGGCCGCGGTCGTCGACGACGCGACCGTCGCAGATGCGGCCAAGCTCATGCGCACCGCCGCCGTGGACGCCGTCGCCGTCGTCGACTCCCGCTGCGTGCCCGTCGGCATCGTCACCGGCAGCGACCTCGTCGCACTGCTGGCCAGGTGAACCCGTGAAGGTCACCCAGCCTGCCGATCACACGGCGCTGTGGGCCGTTCTCGTCCTGCTGCTGGCCGTCGCTGCCGCGTGGTGGCTGGTCGCGAACCTGTGATCGTTCAGGGTTTCGGGAAGCGGCCCTCGCGCACGACCCGCTCACCCGGAAGCCTGGGCGTCTGCGCTATCGGCGGCTGGTCGGGATCGGCCATCCCGAACCGCAGCACGAGCATCGGCTGCCCGACGCCGGCCAGCATCCGGTGCAGCACCTCACGAGTCGCCGGCACCTCGACCACGGAGCTCAGCGGCAGGACCGCGATACCGAGGTCGGTCGCCTTGAGCCAGCACGCCGACAGGGCCTCGCCCGCGCGCAGCCAGTCCTTCGGGCCGTCACCCGGCATGAACAAAATCATGTACACGTCGGCGCGGGAGTGACCTTCACCCACGGCCAACGTGCCGCGGCGGCCGAAGTCGCGGCCGGGCACGTCGGTGTGCGGCTCCCGTTCAGGCACGACATCGTCCGGGACACCGGTCCAGGCCGCACGGCGGCCTCCGATCCAATAGCCCATCTCCTCCCGCTGGTCGGGGTCGGCCAGGCCGATCTCGTTGGCGCGGGCCGCGGCGACGGCGAGGTCGTCGAGACCGTCGCCGGACAGCGGGTGCAGGTTGGCGCCCTCGGCGACGGCGGCCTGACGGATCAGTTCGATGGACTGTGCCGGTGGCGCCTGCTCTGCCGAGGGCCTCCGGTCGGTGTGGCGCTGTTCAGTAGCCTGCATCAGGCGCCGTTCCTGCGCCGCCGGGTTGTGGTGCCCGGTGACGGTGACCTGCGCGAGCAGGTTCGGGTGGGCGGGGTCGGGCAGGCGGTGCACGGCAGGCTCCCAGCCCGCCGCCCGCAGCGCCAGGCAGGCGTGCTGCAGTGCGGCGCCGCAGCTGATGGTCAGCAGCCGCCCGTCGGGGTCGGCAACGTGCAACTGCCTGCTGCGGTCTGCCCACAGTTCCAGTGCCTGCGGCACGCTGACCCACCGCCACGGCTGGGTGTTGTGCACCGACGGCGCCCGACCTGCTGCCGTCGCGGCCTCCTGCAGGGCCTGCGCCGCGGAGGCGGCCTGCTGAGCCGCATCGGACATGATCGCCGCCTTTCGCCGTGAACTTTTCCGCCAGTCTGTCAGCGCCGCCCCGGCGCCAGGGCCCGAACCCGCCGACCGCCTGCGGCGATGGTCCCCGGTGAGCGGGTCTTTAGGCCCTGCCGCAGACGTGCGGTGCGGCGCACGGTGAAGGTGGACAACTCGCCGAGGGACGTGATCGAGATGGGTACACGGCAGATCGTCGTCGGAGTCGACGGCTCGCAGGGCGGGCGGCGTGCGTTCGCATGGGCACTCGAGCAGGCGGCCGCCACCGGTGCCACGGTGCAGGCTGTGCTGGCCTGGTGGGGCGATGATCCCAACACGCCGCCGAAAGACCCGCATACGGACCGGGAGCTGGCGCAGCAGACCCTCGATCGGGAGGTGCAGGCCCAACCCGCCCGCCACGGCGTGAGCGTGGCCGCGGAGGTCGTCGAGGGCAAGGCCGCCGACGTCCTCGCCGCCGCGGCGCAGAGCGCGGACCTGCTGGTGCTGGGTAGCCACGGTCACAGCCGCGTGCACCACACCATCCTCGGGTCGGTCAGCGAAGCGTGCATCGCCAAGGCCCCGTGCCCGGTCGTGGTCATCCCGGTGCCCGGCGCCCCGCACCCGGCGGCCGAACCGGTCCCGGTCACCTCCGAGACGGCATCACGATGAAGGCCATCTTCTCCGCGGCCATACGCGGCGACGACCCTGCGCTGCAGTGGGCCCGCCGGTCGATCTCGCAGGTGATGAGCCGCCCCGTCATCTCGGTCGGCATCGACGTCAGCCTCGACCAGGCCATGGCCACCATGCTGCACGCCGGCGTACGTCACCTCGCGGTCGTCGACCCGGCCGGCCGGTGTGTCGGCATGCTGGCAGCACGGTCGGTCGCCGCAGCCTGGTCGGCCGACCCGGCTGGCCTCGCCACGGTCACCGTCGGCGCCGTGCTCGACCACGACAGCGCCACCGTCGGTGCAGGCGCGCGGGTTCGTGACGCCGCCCGTGTGATGCGTGACCGTCACACCGACGCCGTCGTGGTCACCGACGCCGACGGCACACCGGTGGGTGTGTTCACCAGCAGTGACCTGATCAGTCTGCTGGCTGGTTAGCCGACGGGCCGCCAAGATCGGCGGTGCCTGGGGTCCTGGGCGACCTGGTCGCCGACCGGGCGTTCGCACTGCTTCCGGTCCCCGATACCGACACTGCCGCGCTGTGGCGTCGGCTGTACTGGACGCCGCCGCTCACCGGCCACCGGGGCGCGCTGGCTGCCGACACCGCCGCGGCCGAACAACTGTTCGGGCCGTGGACCTGGCCGAAATCTGCCAAGATCGACGGCCACGAACGCGGCGAAGTCGCCATCGCGTGGCCTGGGCGAACGTCAGTTCACCGAGCCTTTGTCGTTCACAGCAGCACCCGCTCGTCATGGCGGGCCACTGCGGCACACCAGCCCAGCTCGCCGTCGACCCGGTCGGCCAGTGTCGCCGCGGCGGACGGCTCACCGTGCACGACGTAGCAGGTGTCGGGACGCCACGGGGCGGCCCGCAGCCAGTTGATGATCCCGTCGGCGTCGGCGTGAGCGGAGAACTCGGAGGCGGACTTCACCTCGGCGCGCACCGGGACGTACCCGCCGTACATCTTGATCGCTCGGGCGCCGTCGAGCAGCGCCCGCCCACGGGTGCCGGCGACCTGGAACCCGGGCAGCAGGATCAGGTTCCGTGGCTGAGGCAGCATGTGCTGCAGGTGGTGCACCACCCGCCCGCCGGTCGCCATGCCGGATGCGGACACGATGATGCAAGGCCCGCTGAGCTGGTCCAGGCGCTGGGACTCCTGTGGCGTGTGGACCAGTTGCAGCTCGCCCGGGTCGAACGGGTCGTGCGGGTCGGTGCGAACCTGCGGGCGGATCTCCGGGCCGCCTTCTGCGACGGCTTCGCGGTAGACGTCCAGGGCCGCCAGCGCCATGGGGCTGTCGACGTACACCGGCACCTGCGGCACGGCACCGGTGCGCATTAGGTCACGCAACGCCATCAGCAGTACCGGTGTGCGGTCGATCGCGAACGCGGGGATGAGGACGGTGCCGCCCCGGTGAAAGGCCCGGCTGATCGCCGCTGCCAACTGCTGCGGCTGGTGCGGCTGGTGAGACTGGTCGCCGTAGGTCGACTCCACCACGATCGCGTTCGCGCCCGGCGGTGGCTCGGGCGGGTTGAGCAGCGGGTGGTCGCGTCGGCCGAGGTCGCCGGAGAAGACCACCGACCGGTCCGCGACGCTGACGTGGACGGTTGCCGACCCGAGGATGTGGCCGGCCCTGTGCAGCACGATCTCAAGGTCGTCCGCGAGGGTGCGGGTGACCCCGAACGGCAGTGGCCGCAGCAGTGCCACGGCTTTGTCCGCATCAGCGGTGTCGAACAACGGCAGCGGCGTGCGGTGCCGGCTGTAGCCGTGCCGGGCCGCGAAAGCCGCGTCCTCCTCCTGCAGATGCGCGGCATCACGCAGCACGATCGGCGCGATCTTCGCAGTCCACGGCGAGCAGTACACCGGCCCATGGAATCCACCGGCGACCAGTCGCGGCAGCCAGCCGCAGTGGTCGAGGTGGGCGTGGCTGAGCACGACGGCGTCAATGGAATCCGGGGGCACCGGCAGGTCAGCCCAGTTACGTCGGCGCAGCTCCCGCTCGCCCTGGTACAGGCCGCAGTCGACCAGCAGCCGCGCTCCGTCGGTTTCGACGAGGAACTTGCTGCCGGTCACGGTGCCCGCGGCACCCAGGAATCGAAGACTGGCTGTCATGGCCTCATTGCACCACCGCCCGCCTATGCCGCGGCAGATGCGCTGGCCCCAGTGATGGCGGGACCTAAGGCCCGGCCGCGGTGACGTCGTACGGCGCAATGGCCGCCATCAACCGTGTGCGGCTGTCCGCAGCCCCGACATCGAGCGCACACATGGGCCGTCGTCGGCCCCTGTCATGGCTGCTGGCAACGGCGGTGGGCAGTGCAGCTGCGTCAGCGATCGTCGTCGGGCAGGAGGTCAGCGCCCAGCAGCCCGCGCCCGAGGCCTCCAGTGTCGGCGTAGCCAGAACCGCCCCGACCGGTTCAGGCGGCCGTAGCATTTGAGGAGTGGACCAGCAGCAGTGGGCGTCCTTAGGCCTGCCGCCGCTTTCTCGGGTGCGGCTCGACGAGCTGTTGCAGGAGTTACTGGACCGTGTTTCTGAGGTCATGGCCAGCCGCGAACGGCTGCGTAATCTGCTCGACGCGGTCGTAGGCATCGGCGCGGACCTGGATCTGCGGTCCACGCTCAAGCGCATCGTCGTGGCCGCGTGCCAGCTCACCGACGCCCGCTACGGCGCACTCGGTGTCGTGGGCGCAGATCGCAGATTGTCGGAGTTCATCACCCACGGCATAGATCCCCGCGTCCGTCCCGAGATCGGCGATCTGCCCACCGGACACGGCGTGCTCGGGCTGCTCATCGACCCGCAGCCGGTGCGAATGCATGACATCGCCCATCCCTGCTCGACAGGGTTTCCGCAGCCCCACCCGCCGATGCGCAGCTTCCTGGGCGTCCCCGTACGCATCCGTGACCAGGTATTCGGAAACCTCTACCTGGCCGAGAAACGTGGCGCGACCGACTTCACCGGCGACGACGAAGAGATCACCGTCGCGCTGGCGGTCGCCGCCGGTGCCGCTGTCGAGAATGCGCGCCTGTACGCCCTGGCGCAGCGCCGCCAGCAGTGGCTTGCCGCGACCACCGAGATCACCGCGGCGCTGTCCGCGGACACCTCCACCGACCAGGCCCTGACCCTCGTTGCGCGCCGTGCCCGCGAAGTAGCCGAAGCCGAACTCGTCGTCCTACTGCTGCACGACGGAGCCGTCGGCACTGTCACGGTCTCCCTCGTCGACGCCACCGAGCCGCTGCCCGGACTGCAAGGCAGCAGCCTGAGCCTGGCCGGCACCGACCTGCGGCCAGTCCTGACCGAGCACCGCCCGCTGCAGTTCGAACATCTCGGCAAGGCCGCTGCCTGGCCCGTGCCCGTGCCCGACGTCCACGCCATGGCCGCCCCGTTCGACGAAGCCCAGGGCATCCTGCTCGTCGGCTACACCGGACCCACCCGCCCCGATGACGAACTCCTGCTCACCGCGTTCGCCGGCCAGGCCAGCCTCGCCCTGCAACGGGCTCGCGCCCGCGAAGACCGCCAACGTCTGGCCCTGCTCACCGACCGCGAACGCATCGCCCGGGACCTGCACGACGTCGTCATCCAGCGCCTGTTCGCCACCGGCCTGCAACTGCAGACCGTCGCCTCGATGACGGTGCAACCCGCAGCCGCCGAACGCATCAACACCGCTGTCGACGCCCTCGACGACACCATCCGCGACATCCGCACCGCCATCTTCGAACTACGCACCACTGCCGTACACACGCTGCGCACCGAACTGCACACCCTTGCTGACACTGCGGCCCTGGCACTCGGCTTCGCCCCCCACCTCGTCTTCGACGGACCCGTGGACAGCGCAGTATCAGACGAACTACGTGCCGACCTGCTCGCCGTCGTACGCGAAGCACTGTCCAACGTCGTCCGCCACGCCAACGCCAGCCGCGTCGACGTGACAGTCCGCGCCAAAGACGGCCGGCTCAGCGTCAACGTCGCCGACGACGGCTGCGCTGGAGCCGTCGCCCGAGGCGGGCTGCTCAACCTCAGCGAACGCGCCGCCCTGCACGGCGGCACCATGACGATCGCCCGCGCCGACACCGGTGGCACCCTGCTCACCTGGGACGTGCCGCTATGACCCGTGCCGGTCTGCACCGCACGCCGTCCGTCTGCCGCCTTCGTGCCACAAGCGGCAAGTGTGGGCGGTGCGGGACCTTGTCCCCGCAGACGCAGGTCGCGGGCCCCTGCCCCCACCACGGCGGCGGGATGACGGTGCAGACATGACCACCGCACAAACGCCACACGAGCAGGCCCTCCGTGGCGCAGCGCACACCGCCCTGGCCGCACCGTCGATCTTCAACACCCAACCCTGGCGGTGGGAGATCGACGGCGGGCACGCGCGGCTGTACGCCGACCGGCGCCGCCAACTGCTGGTCGCCGACCCCGAAGGCCGACTGCTCACCGTCAGCTGCGGCGTCGCGCTGCACCACGCCCGCATGGCCCTGGCCGCTGCCGGTCACGCCGTCGGCGTACACCGCATACCCGACCCCGCCGACCCTGACCTGCTCGCCGAACTGACCATCATCGGCACCCACGAACCGACCCTGGCCGAACTGCACGCCGGTTCTGCGATCGCCCGCCGGCACACCGACCGGCGTCCGTTCACCAGCCAACCGGTCGCCGACGCCACCTGCCACGACCTGATCATCGCCGCCGAGACCCAGGGCGCACACGTGCACCTCATCGACGACAATCACATCGCCGTACTCGCATTCACCGCGATCAAGGCAGGCGCCCTGCAACTGTCCGACCCGGCCTACCGCGCCGAACTCGCCGACTGGACCCACCGCCCACCGTGGAGCGGCGAAGGCGTGCCCACCGAAACGGCGGTTAGGGCCGTGCCACGGCGGGTGCCGGTACGCGACTACGCACCCTTCGGCGGCGACACCACGCGCCCCGGCAGGGAAAGCGACCGCGGCGCACGCTACCTGCTCATCTACACCGACGCCGACAACCCCGACGCATGGCTGCAAGCCGGCGAAGCACTGTCGGCACTCCTGCTCGCAGCGGTCACCGCGGGCCTGTCCACCGCACCCATCAGCGACATCACCGAACTGCCCACGACCCGAGATCAGCTACGCACCCTGCTACCGGGTCTGGGCCACCCGCAGGTCGCCGTACGCGTCGGCTACCCGCCGCCCGGCGAACCACCACCGCCCACCACACGACGACCAGCCGAAGACGCCATCAACCCGCGATGCTGAAGGAGACCACCATGGCCACCACCCAGCCGGTCATCGTCGGCGTCGACGGCTCACCGTCCAGCCTCGCCGCAGCCTCCTACGCCGCCGAACTCGCCATCCGCCGACACGCACCACTGCACCTGATCTACGGATACCTCGCACCGCTGTACGGCTACGGGACCATCGCCCTGTCCCAGCCCACGCCGCTGGCTGAGGAGCAGACCCATGCCGACGTCGAGCACAGCCTCGCCGACGCCGTAGAAGCCGTCCACAAACAGCACCCCGAACTCGTCGACATCCAGTCACACCAAGTACCGGGCAACCCCGCCGGCGTACTGATCGACCTATCACGCACCGCCGCAGTGACCGTCGTCGGCAGCCGCGGCATCGGCGGCTTCCGAGAACTGCTCCTCGGATCCGTCGCCGCCCAGGTCGCCGCCCACGGCCACGGCCCGATCATCGTCGTACGCCCACCTGTGCCCGACCGCCGGATTCCACCCGGACCCGAACAGCCATCGACAGCTCCACCACCACTGGGACCCGTGGCCGTCGGCGTAGACGGCTCACCCGCCGCAGCCGCCGCCGTGTCCTTCGCCGCCGCGGAGGCAGCCGCCCGCCACGTGCCCCTCATCGCCATCCACGTCTACTGGCCCGAGCCATGGCCGGGATCGGAAACCACGGACCCGCTGACCGCAGCCGAGGAACACGCAAAACAGACCGCCGACCGACTGCTCACCGATGCGCTCGGCCCTGCCGTTGCCGAACACCCGCATCTCGAGGTGGAGTACCGACCCAGCCGCGTACTCAACGTTGAAAAAGTGATGATCGACAGTTCGCGCGATGCGGCACTGATCGTCGTCGGCTGCAGGGGAAGGGGCGGGTTCGCCGGAATGCTGCTCGGCTCCGTCAGCCACGCCCTCGTCGCCCACGGGCACGGGCCCGTGGCCGTGATCCACCCGTCGCAGCATCCATAGCAGGCAATACGCTCGAAGCTGGCCCGTCGTGTGCGGCGCAACGAGCCAGCAGCTGGAGCGCGAAAGCGTCCGATCAGGCAGGCCCGAATCAGCCGCCGGTGGCGGTCAGCGTCGACAGCTCCACCGTGCCATGGAGCAGCGCGAGAACGTTGCTGTGATGCTCACTCGCGCGGGTACATGCCAATGCCACGCTGCACGGTAGCTGTCGCCCACATGAACAAGATCCGCCGACCACGGTGCCCGACCCTGACCGCGTGGGCGACAGCGACCTGTCGACGAGCAGCCTCGACAAGGCCGGCTGAGTCAGCCATGAGCGTCCTCCGATCCGCTCACCAATATCCGTCCGTACAGAGCCAGACGGATGTGGTCACGTACTGTGAGTGGTCCTGAGCGTATCGGCATCAATGCATCAGTGCCGCTGTCGCTGTCTCCAGTAGATGAATGACAACCGCAGACGTGATACCCGCCAGTAGCTAGGCAGTAGTGGTGCGGCCAAACGAACGAGCCTCGGGGACCTGCCGTCGCGGCCTACCGTTAAGGCATGGACGTCACCGGGTTGCAACTACACGAGGCCCTGGTCGAGGCGGCACGCGACGCCCTGGCCGCGCCGTCGGTGTTCAACACCCAGCCGTGGATATGGCGAACCGGCGCAGACGACCTGCGGCTGTTCGCCGACGAGCACCGCCGGCTTGCCACCGATCCCGACCGCCGCCAACTGCTGATCAGCTGCGGATGTGCCCTGCACCACGCATGCGTTGCGCTGGCGGCGACAGGCCTGGTCCCGGTCGTGCAGCGCCAGCATTCAGGCGAATCGGGAGGCCCGCTGGCGGTCATCACCGTGCAGGAAAGCTTGCCGCACGACAGGCAGGTGAACCTCTACCGGGCCATGCGCCGCCGCCGAACCGACCGCAGGGCGTACACCGCCGAATCCGTCAGCAGCGCGGCGGTCAGCACACTGGTGGCAGCCGCTGAACAGCAAGGCGCCCATCTGCAGCCCCTTGTCCGAGACCAGGTCGCATCACTGCGCGAGGTGGCAGGCGAGGCGGCCGCGCGGCAGTTGACCGACCCGGCGTACCAGGAGGAGTTGTTGCGTTGGACGAACCGGCCAGCTGAGTCAGGCGACGGCATACCGGCGGCCACCGCGGTGACGGCGTCGGAACGCCGGGTTCCGGTGCGAGACTTCACGTACTTCAGCAGCGGTCTTTCGGCCGGGCCCGAACATGACGTCGGCGCCGTTTACGCGATGCTGTTCACCGACGCAGACACGTCCACCGACCGGCTGCGAGCTGGCGAGGCGCTCTCGGCGGTGCTGCTGACCGCGACCGCGGCCGGGCTCGGCACAGCGCCGATCAGCGACGTGATCGAGTTCCCGGACCTACGGGCGCGAACCTCACGCCTCATCCTGGGCCCGGGACAGCCGCAGATCCTGGTTCGTGTCGGGCACCCGCCACCGGGACATGTTGCTCCGAGCCCGCGACGCCCTGCCGCGCAGATGATCGATCCGCCGTGAAGCCCGCCACATCACGGTCCCGCGTGGCCATGTGCGCGACGAGTTGACCCGCTTGGGTGCGGCGGTCGGGTAGCAGCCGGCGCAGGTGGTTACTGCGGCATCGCTGGTGGCCGCGGCGTCAGAGGTGTTGAGCTCCGAGATCTGCTGGCGTGCTCCCGCGCGCAGGCCGAGGAGCTGGGGTCGCACTGGCGCCGATCGGGGAGTTGGATCTGCGGCGCAGCTACGACTTGGGCAGGTAGCCGCGAGGACGCTGCGGCGGTGCGGACAGCTGCTGGGAGCTTAGATCGGTCGTTGCCTGGGCGGGGGAGGGGACGGTCGTGAACGACGCCGCGATCGTGGCTGAAGCCGTGAAGCCGTGAAGCCTGCGGGATGCGGGTTTGCGAGGGTCTTCTGGTCGACCTGGATTCCCGGCAGGAGCCGGGCATCGACGCGGACGTGGTGTGGCCGGTGACGTCGCTGGTGAAGGTGCCGATCGCGGTCGCGACGCTGGAGCGTGCCGCGCGCGGCGAGCTCGATCCGGCCGAGCTGGTCACGGTCGAGCCTGGCCGGGTGATCACCCCAGGTCCGACTGGGCTGAGCAAGTTCCGGCACCCGGCGATGCTCGCCGTCGGACCTGTGACCGAGACCGAGTTCCAGGTCGGGCTGCGGCGCTTTTCCATGCTGCTGGTGTATGTCGCCGCCGCCCTCACCGTGTCGATCTTCGCCATCAACATGGCACTCGACAAGCCCCCGGCGGTCAGCAGATCGTGCTCGACGACCCGGCCGGCAACCCGGTCGAGCTGTTCCAACCTGCCTGACCCGCCCACGCGCCGATCACGAGCCGACTGCCGTGGCAGCCCTCATCGCCGGCGACTCAGTGAGTAGGACGCGGACCAGGCCGCCGGCGGCGATGTACCAGGCGTTGTTCAGGTCGAGCCGTTGAAGGCTCAGGCGTCCTCGTCGGCGATGGCACCGGGAGCCCGGCTGGTCGCGGTGGCCGGTCCGTCGGCGTTGCGGCGCACCACGTCGACCATGCGCAGCAGCTCGACCGGCACGGGGAAGATCAGCGTCGAGTTGCGTTCGGCGCTGACCTCGACCATCGTGCCGAGCACCCGCAGCTGCAGCGCGGCGGGGTGGTCCTCCATCAGCTGCGCGGCGCGGGCCAGGTCGGTTGCCGACTGGTACTCGCCCTGGGCGTGGATGACCTTTGCGCGGCGCTCACGTTCGGCTTCGGCTTGGGCGGCCATGGCGCGTCGCATGGTGTCGGGCAGCTCGACGTCCTTGATCTCCACAAGGGTCACCTTGACGCCCCACGGACTGGTGACCTCGTCGACGATGCGCTGCAGGCGCTGGTTGATCTCGTCGCGCTTGGTCAGCAGCTCGTCCAGGTCGACCTGGCCCAGGATGCTGCGCAGCGTGGTCTGGGCGATCTGGAACGTGGCGTTGGTGTAGTTCTCGATCACCACCACGGACGAGACCGGGTCGATGACGTTGAAGTAGGTCACCGCGTTGACCCGTACGGTCACGTTGTCGCGGGTGATGATGTCCTGCGGCGGGATCTCCATGGTGACGGTGCGCAACGATACCCGTACCACCCGGTCCACGACGGGGATGATGAAGAACAGGCCTGGGCCCTTGGCGCCGATCACCCGGCCCAGCCGGAAGATCACCCCGCGCTCGTACTCGGGGAACACGCGTACCGAGGCGAAGAACAGCAGCACCGCCACCGCCACCGCGATGATCAAGGCGATGAGCGACTCATTCATGGGGAACCTCTCCTTCGCCCGGGTCTGGGCCGGCACGGTGGTCGACCGGTTCGACGAGGAGCCGCAGCCCGTCCATGCCGACCACCCGCACCTGCTGGCCGGGCCGCAGCGGTGCGCCGTCGGCGGACTCGGCCGCCCACCAGGCGCCTTGCAGGTGGACGTCGGCACCGCCGTCCATCGCGGCGGTCACCGGCGCGGTGGCGCCGATGAGCGTGCCGGCGCCGGACACGGGCGGGCCGCGCCGGGCCCGCCACGCCAGCCGTCCCGCGATCATCGAGCCGGCGCCCACGATCAGGGCGGTCGGCACGAGCACGGCCGGATTGACCCGCAGGGTGCCCTCGAACAGGAACACTCCGGCCAGCACGAGCGCGATCGCGCCGCCGGCGGCGAACACGCCGATCCCGGGGGCGAAAAGCTCGGCGGCGAACAGGCCTGCCGCCAGAGCCAGCAGCGCCAGTCCGGCCACCGACACCGGCAGGACGCTGAGCGCGAAGAACCCGAGGATCAGCAGGATCACGCCGATCGCGCCGCTGAACCCGTGCCCTGGCGCTGCGAGCTCGTACATGACGGCGAGGGTGCCCAGCGACAGGAACAGGAACGCCAGGGTCGGGTCGGCGAGCACCCCGAGCAGCTGGCGTGCCCATCCGGGTGCGTAGTCGGTGACCGTGGCGTCGGCAGTTCGCAACGTCACCGTGCTGCCGTCGGCGAGGGTGACCGCGCGGCCGTCGAGAGAGCTCAGCAGCGCCGGCCGGTCGGCTGCGATCAGATCCACCGCGCCGAGGCGCAGGGCTTCGGTCGCGGGCACGGCCCGCCCCTGGCGCACGGTGTCGACGGCGAAACCGGTGTCGCGTCCGCGCTCGGCGGCCACCGACTCGGCGAACGCCGCCGCGTCGTTGATCACCTTGTCGCTGGCCTTCTGGCCGGTCTGGGCGTCGACGGGGGTGGCCGCGCCGATGGTGGTTCCGGGCGCCATCGCCGCGATGTGCGCCGCGAACGTGATCAACGTGCCGGCCGAGGCGGCACGGGCACCCGGCGGACTGACGTACACCACGACCGGGACCTTCGCCGCGAGCAGCGCCTGCACGATGTCGCGCATCGACGTGTCCAGGCCGCCTGGTGTGTCCAGTTCCAGGAGCAGGGCCGGTGCGTTGCGGTCTTCCGCTTGGCGTACCGCGTCGGTGACGTAGCCGGCGGCGACCGGGGTGATCGGGCCGTCCACGCGGACCGCCAGCACCTCATCAGACGCCGCCCGCGTTGGTGCAGGACAGAAGGACACCAGCGCGAGCGTTGCCAGCGCTAGAAGCAGCAGCCCGATGGATTTCATGGCACTCACTTCGATCATGCGCTGCGGTTGGACCGCCGGCAACACGCATGAGGCAGGCTTGCCGCAGGCACTTCTGCGATCGGCCCTGGCCGCGGGCTCGAGGCAGTCGTGCCGCCGGGCCGTACCGCTGCTCGCCGATCGGCTCGCCAGCTGGCACGTCGCAGGGCATCCTTACTGCGACCGCTCCGAACTGGCCGCCGGCGGCTGCTCTTGCTCCTGCACCGCCGCGGTTCCCACGTAATGCCGACGAGATGATCGCTTATCGTCGGGCAGGACCTGGACCTGGAGCTGGCCGAGGGCCGTCCGGTCATCGTCGAGAAGGTCGCCGCGATCGCCGCCTCGCGCGACCCCGCGATCAGCGAGCCGACGTCGGCGGTATGTACCGCGCTCGGCCGCACCGGTGGCTTCTCCGACCTGCTGGCGATCCCAGTCGCCGCCGGTGTGCTCTACACGAGCCTCGGGATCCTTCTACAGCCGCAGTGGGCGGCGCTGCTGATGAGCGCCTCCACCATCATCGTCATTTTCAACGCCGCTCCGGCTGCGCCGGCACACCCCTCCCGCGTAGCCGCCCGCCCGTACGCCCGCCACGACGGCGGCTGTCGGCTGAAGCGGGTAAGAGATCTTTTAGAGGCTGATGTGGGCCAAACAGAAAGCTCGCCGCCAGCGTGCCTAGCGTCAAACCATGACGTCTTCAGCGCAACCAGCCTGGCCGATCACCTCGGACTTGACGATGCTGTCTGAGCAGACCCTTCAACAGTTCCGCGACCCACCCAGGTCATGACGCGGTTGGCCGCGCCGGTGACGCTGGGCCGCGCACCGCGCCTGGTCGGGGATTTGATCCACACCGCATCGCTCACACGAACCTCACTTCGCCTGTGTCCAGGTCGTAGACGGCGCCTGCGACGTACAGCTGTCCGTTCCGTGCCCGGCTGCCGATGACCGGGCTGCGGTGCAGGTAACGGATCTGCAGCGCGATGTTGGCCCGGACTGCGTTGGCAACCAGGTCGCCTGGCCTGCCGAGGGCCGCTTCCACGGCCGGGCGAAGATGCTGCACGAGGATGCTGATGTGGTCGGGCACGGCGGTGGCGGTGAGTGCTCCGGCGGCGGCGGCGACCGCACCGCAGCGTTCGTGGCCGAGGACCACGATCAGGGATGGCTGAAAGTGTTCCAGTGCGTACTCGATACTGCCGGTGACGAGGTCGTCGGCGATGTTGCCGGCGACGCGGTTGTCGAACATGTCGCCCAGTCCCTGGTCGAAGAGGATCTCCGGAGCGACTCGCGAGTCTGCGCAGCCGAGCGATATGACGAACGGCTGCTGGCCGGAGGCGAGCAGGTGCTGCCGACGGGGCTGCTGGTGGGGGTGGCGGGTTCGGCCCTCGACGAACCTGCGGTTGCCCTCGGCCAGCCGGGCCAGCGCTCGCGAAGCGGTGCGTGGTGCGTTCCAGGGGGCCGGGCTGGGCGAGCAGAGGGTGGGCAGCGCCAGCGGCAGTCCCGCTGCCAGCAGTGCACGTCTGCGCATGATGTCTCGTCCTTGCGCTGTGGGTGATGCCGTGTGGTGCGCCTGCCGATGTTCCTTCTTCGGCCGTGTAGGCGGCTGCGTGCCGGGTCACTCGTGAACTGCGTCGGGCGCGCTGTCGGGAGCCGGGGCGGTGGTATCGGCGCCGATGATCTGCCGAGCCAGCGGGCAGATCCGGGTGATCAGCATCCCGCCATGGTGAGGCTGGGTTTCGAGGAACCCGGCGACCTGCAGAGCTGCCAGGGCGGCCTTGATCCGGTCAGCAGGCTCGCCCAGGTCGGCGGCGCAGGCGTACGGGTCGACGGTGAGCCGGCCGCAGTCATACGCGGCGACGACCTTGATGAGCAGCGGTCGCTGCAGCTGGCTCCACAGCCTCTCCATGCCGGATCTAACGAATCTCTGGCCGTTTGACGAATGCCACGACAGCACCCAGTGTGGTGACAAGAATCACACAACTTGCGCATACTGTACAGCAAGCAATTGAAGAGGTGTTCAATTGCGTAACCGTTCATCGTGTGGTTGGGGCTGCGACGTGGGTGTGCCGCTGTACGAGAGCAAGGCGGAGTTCTTCCGGACCTTGGGCCATCCGGTGCGTATCAGGGTGCTCGAGTTGCTCGGCGACGGGCCGATGGCGGTGCGGGACCTGCTCGCCGACGTGGCGATCGAGCCGTCGAGCCTGTCGCAGCAGCTGGCCGTGCTGCGCCGGGCCGGGATCGTCGTGTCCTACCGCGAGGGCGCGGCGGTGATGTACGCGATGTCTGGCCCTGACGTGGCCGAGGTGATGGGGGCCGCGCGTCGTTTCCTGACCGCGATGATCGCACAGCAGACCGAGCTGCTGGACGAGTTGCGCGATACCGACGCCGTCGCGGTGGCACCGTGACCGCCGTGGCGGCGATCTGCCGCGCAGGCTGGGGGCGCGTGTCGGCGCTACTGCCCGGTCGCACCGACTACGCGGCGATGGGCCGTCAGCCGCGTCGTGACCTGGTCGCCGGGCTGACCGTCGCAGTCGTGGCGCTGCCCCTGGCGCTGGGGTTCGGCGTCTCGTCGGGTCTGGGCGCGGCAGCCGGGCTGGCGACCGCGATCGTCGCGGGTGCGCTCGCGGCGCTGCTGGGCGGGTCGAATCTGCAGGTGTCGGGCCCGACCGGCGCGATGACGGTGGTGCTGGTGCCGATCGTGCACCGCTTCGGGCCGGGCGGTGTGCTCACCGTCGGTCTGATCGCCGGCGTGCTGTTGGTGGTTCTGGCCTTGGCGCGTGCCGGCCGCTACGTCCGCTACGTGCCTGCTCCGGTGGTCGAGGGCTTCACCGCAGGCATCGCGGCCGTGATCTTCCTCCAGCAGGTGCCTGCCGCTCTCGGCGTACCCGCCCCGGAAGGGGAGAAGGTAGCCGCGGTCGCCTGGCAGGCGGTCACCGAGTTCGCCGCGAATCCGCGGTGGACCGCGGCAATGCTGGCGCTCGGAGTGGCAGCGGTGATGCTGGTGGGCGCCCGCTGGAAGCCAGGCGTGCCGTTCTCGCTGCTGGCCGTCGCTGCGGTAACCGCCGCGGCGGCGGTAACTCACCTCGACGTCGCCCGGATCGGGCAGCTGCCGAAGACGCTG
This sequence comes from Catellatospora sp. NPDC049111, assembly GCF_040648615.1. Classification (NCBI taxonomy): domain Bacteria; kingdom Bacillati; phylum Actinomycetota; class Actinomycetes; order Micromonosporales; family Micromonosporaceae; genus Catellatospora; species Catellatospora sp. NPDC049111. The sequence goes on from NZ_JBEZEB010000036.1 coordinate 80,889, forward strand.
CCCGCGCCGTCCCTGCAATTCCTCGACCCGGCGGCGGTGCCGATGCTGCTCACCTCCGCGATCGCCGTCGCCGCTCTCGCCGCGCTGGAGAGCCTGCTGTCGGCCACCGTCGCCGACGGCATGACCGTAGGGCAGCGCCACGACCCCGACCGGGAGCTGTTCGGCCAGGGCGTGGCGAACCTGGTCACGCCCCTGTTCGGCGGGGTGCCCGCGACCGCCGCGATCGCGCGCACCGCCGTCAACGTCCGTTCCGGCGCCGGCTCCCGCCTGGCCGCGCTGACCCACGCCGTCGTCCTCGCCGCGATCATGCTCGCCGCCGCGCCGCTGGTCGCGTACATCCCCCTGGCGGCACTCGCCGGGGTGCTGCTGGCGACCGCGATCCGCATGATCGAGGTCGGCTCGCTGCTCGCGCTGGCGCGCTCGACACGCTCGGACGCGGTGCTGATGGTGCTGACCGCCGCCGCGACCCTGGCCCTGGACCTGGTCGCCGCGGTCGGCATCGGACTCGTCCTGGCCGCGTTCCTCGCGGTACGCAAGATCGCCCGCGCGGCGACGCTGGAGCAGGTGCCCCTCGACGTGGCCGACCACCATGCCGAGGAGGCGGCGTTGCTGGCCGAGCACATCGTCGCGTACCGCTTCGACGGTCCACTGTTCTTCGCCGCCGCTCACCGGTTCCTGCTGGAGTTGACCGAGGTGGCCGACGTGCGGGTGATCATCCTGAGGATGTCGCGGATCTCCGCGATCGACGGCACCGGCGCGAGTGTGCTGCGCGACGCGATCGAGCGCCTCGAACACCGCGGCATCGCCGTCTACCTGTCAGGGGTGCGTTCGGAGCACGAGCGCGCGCTGGCCGCGATCGGTGTGCTGGACCGGCTTCGCAGCCAGGGCCGCCTGTTCGCGTACACCCCGGAAGCGATCCTGGCCGCCCGTTCGCTGCTGCACCGGACCGGCGTCATCACCGCCGACCCGGCGCTGAAGGCAGCCTGAGGGCCGGTGCAGCAGCATAGGCGCGCGGCATGGCAGGCCTACCTGGCGATCGCGACGGACCTGCTGCCCGCGCTGCGGCTGGCCACCACCACCGAGACAGTCCTGTCGGAGCAGTTCGCGGCGTTGAGCGAACGCCTGTCAGCAGGCCACCGGTGGTGGGGCGCCGACGGGCACCGGATGACGGCGATCGCGGCCCGCGCCGATGCGATGCACCACTGCGGCGATCACCGCGCGGCGGCGGTCCTGCTACGGGCGCTGGCAGTGCGGCTGTTCGCGATCTCCAGCAGCACGCCCACTGCCTCGTCACGTGACGGCTGCGACCCGCAGTAACCCGCTGGGAAGGCAGCGTCGACCCGTGCATCGAGGGCTCGCGTCTGCTCTGACGCTGCATCGACCGTCGCAGGGCTGATCAATCCGAGGTCGCCGTCGTAGCGGCGGTAGAGCAGGTTGCCGCGGCCGGTGTCGCGATCGGTGTAGAAGACGAACGGCACCGCGGTGGCCGCGAGCCGGCGGGCGGCCTGCGCCGCGTCGAGTACGAACGCTGCGCGGGAGTCGACCCGGATCGCCGGAACGGCCTGCAGCGACGGAGCCGTGTGCTGGCGGGCCAGGCGCAACTGCTCGGACCCGGTGCAGTAGATCACGGCGTCATCGCCGGTGTCGGTGTCGGTGAACAGGTGCGCGTCGTAGTCCATCGCCGACAGCCGCATCGCCGCCTCCGCAGCGGTGGCCACCTGCAGCCGGACCGCCTTCAGCCGGGCGATCGCGGCTTCACCGGGCAGCGCGAGCCTCCGGCGGAACGGCAGCGGCCAGGCGGTCAGGTCCAAGCGCAGCCCCAGGCGGCGAATCTGGCGCTCCAGCCGGTCGATTGCCGCAACAGCGGCGGCCTGCGGGGTGCGGGCGGCGAGCTGGATCCGTGCCGGCTCGCCGCGTACCCGCAGGTTGACCTGCAGGATCGTCGGTCCGGGCGCGCAGTCGCCGGCCGTGAAACGCAGCCGGATCGGCCCGGCGGCGTTGGCGCTCGCGGCGACCACGGCCGCGACTGCCTCGCGGATGATGCTGATGAAAGCGGGATCGAGCTCACCGCGTGTGTGCACGTCGACGCGCACGCCCTGCCGGGGCATGGGCCGGGAGCCCGGGGAAACCATGCCGCCTCCATTCACCGCTTGGTACCAGAACAGGCCGTCCGGGCCTGTTCTGGTACCAAGCGTGGTCAGTCGCCGATGGGGATGTGGCCGAGGTCGGTCCACATGTCGCGCATGGCCGGGTAGGGGCGCTCCGGCAGGGTTTTGATGACCTCGATGACCTCGGGCCGGGCATGGCTGCCGGCGGCGAAGGCCAGCAGCCGGTCACGGGTGGCGGGCCCGGCGGTGAACGCGGCTTCGATGTGGTCGGCGAGCTCGGTGCGGGTGACGGTCACCGGGTTCTCCTCAGGTGTCGGTGTTCGTAGGGTGGCGTGGCCCGCCGCTCGGGGAAGGAGGACGGTTTCAACGGGCCACGCCACGATCATGGGGAGGTGCGGTTCAGCGCAGCCGCTCTTTCAAGCTGTCGAACTCGGTCCACAGAATGCCCGGCAGCTTCTCGCCGAACTGGTTGAACCACTCGGCGATCTGCGGGACTTCCGCGGCCCACTCGAGCGGGTCGACGTGCAGTGCCGCGGCCAGGTCGGCGTCGGCGACGTCCAGGCCGTCGGTGTCGATCGCGGCCGGGTACGGGACGAGGCCGATGGGGGTGTCGACGGCGTCGGCGGTGCCTTCGAGGCGTTCGACAACCCATTTGAGTACGCGGGAGTTCTCGCCGTATCCGGGCCACAGGAAACGGCCGTCGTCGCCGCGGCGGAACCAGTTGACCTGGAAGATCTTCGGCAGCTTGTCCGGGTCGGCGTACTTGCCGAGATCCACCCAGTGGGTGAGGTAGTCCCCGGCGTGGAAGCCGATGAACGGCAACATGGCCATCGGGTCGCGGCGCACGACGCCGACCTGCCCGACGGCGGCGGCGGTGGTCTCGCTGGACAGGGTCGCGCCCATGAACACGCCGTGGATCCAGTCCCGTGACTGGGCGACCAGCGGGACGGTGGTCTTGCGGCGGCCGCCGAACAGGATCGCCGAGATCGGCACGCCGCGCGGGTCGTGGTACTCCGGTGCCAGGATCGGGCACTGGCTGATCGGGGTGCAGAACCGCGAGTTCGGATGGCTGGACGGTGTGCCGGAGTCGAGGGTCCAGTCGTTGCCGTGCCAGTCGGTCAGGTGTGCCGGCGGGGTGCCCATGCCTTCCCACCACACGTCGCCGTCGTCGGTCAGCGCGACGTTGGTGAACAGCGAGTTGCCCTGCGCCAGGGTCCGCATGGCGTTGGGGTTGGTGGTGTCGTCGGTGCCGGGCGCGACGCCGAATAACCCGTACTCCGGATTGACCGCGTACAGACGGCCGTCGTCGCCGAAACGCATCCAGGCGATGTCGTCGCCGAGGGTCTCGACCTTCCAGCCGGGGACGGTCGGCTCGAGCATGGCGAGGTTGGTCTTGCCGCACGCGGACGGGAACGCCGCTGCGACGTAATGGACCTTCTGCTGCGGGGAGGTGAGCTTGAGGATGAGCATGTGCTCGGCCAGCCAGCCCTCATCGCGTGCCATCACAGACGCGATGCGCAGGCTGTAGCACTTCTTGCCCAGCAGCGAGTTGCCGCCGTAGCCGGAGCCGTACGACCAGATCTCGCGGGTCTCGGGGAAATGCGCGATGTACTTGGTGTCGTTGCACGGCCACATCACGTCGGCCTGCCCGGGCGCGAGTGGGGCGCCGACCGAGTGCAGCGCGGGCACGAACTCGGCGTCGTCGCCCATGACCTCCAGGACGGGGGCGCCCATCCGGGTCATGATCTTCATGCTTGCCGCGACGTATGCCGAGTCGGTGATCTCCACGCCGAACTTTGGGTCCTCGGCGTCCAGGGGGCCCATGCAGAACGGGATCACGTACATGGTCCGCCCGGCCATGCAGCCGCGGTACAGGCCGGTCATGAGCTGTTTCATCTCGGCCGGGGCCAGCCAGTTGTTGGTCGGCCCGGCATCGTCGGGATCGACGGAGCAGATGAAGGTGCGTTCCTCGACCCGGGCGACGTCCGAAGGGTCGGTGCGGGCCCAGAACGAGTTCGGCTTGAATGCGGGGTTGAGCCGAACGAGGGTGCCGGCGGCGACGAGCTGTTCGGTCAAGTGCTTCCACTCGTCGTCGGAGCCGTCGCACCACACCACCTGCGCCGGGGTGGTCAGCGCGGCAACCTCGGCCACCCATGCCAGCAGCCGCGGATGGGTCGTCGGGGCAGGGGACCGGCCGGCCGTCGTTGCCACAGTCATCGATCTTCTGCCTTTCTGCGTGAGAGCGCCGTGCCGCAGCCCTCAATTAGTTGCTTACTTTAGCAACTCGCTATGTCGTGTAGTCTGGTCCCGTGGCGCGAAAATGTCACACGACCACCAGCCGACTGGCCCAGCAGCCCACCAACTGCCCGGGCGGGTACGGTTTGCTGCAACGAAGGGGGTGGACCGGTGAGCAAACCGCTGTATCAGGCCAAGGCGGAATTCTTCAAAGCGCTCGCGCACCCCGCCCGCATCCGCGTCCTCGAGCTGCTCTCCGAGCGGGAGCATGCGGTGGGGGAGATGCTGCCGGAGGTCGGCCTGGAGTCCGCCCACCTCTCGCAGCAGTTGGCCGTCCTGCGCAAGATGAACCTGGTCGTGACCCGC
>NZ_JBEZEB010000037.1:0-84127 GCF_040648615.1 Catellatospora sp. NPDC049111
CTGCGGCGATCAGGCGCACCCGACCTGCGCCTGATCGCCGCAGGCCGGGCCGTCAACAGCCCGGCAGAGCGCCGTTCGGTGAGTGGCCACGCGACTTGCTTACATCGGCATCAACTGATGCACATCGTCGGGACGAGGTGCACGCCAGACTCGACCGGTCCATGTCTGCCGGGCCAGAGTACGACGGACTGCCGTGATGTGGCTTCAATCCTAGGCTGGCGAGGCCGCAGACGGCAGGCCGCCCGATTGCAGCGCCCGCCCGTCGGTGGTCAGCACTGACCACTGGTGGCCGTCGAGCCGGTTCAGCCAGCTGACCGACCGTGGTCCCATGGCCATCGCGGCGGTGGCATAGGCGTCGGCGTCGGCCAGATCGGGTCCGATCACGGTGGCTGAGGCCAGGCCGTGCGCCGGTCGGCCGGTGTGGGGGTCGGTGATGTGCGCGCCCCGCTCGTAAACGCCGGACGTGGCGACTGCGGCGTCGGTCAGTTCGAGCGTCCACGCCAGCGAGTCGCGGTGCCACGGGTTGGCGACGCCGATACGCCACAGCCGATCCGGTGCCGGCCTGCCTCGTATGCAGATGTCGCCGCCGGCGTTGAGGCAGTGGCTGCCGGCGCCGGAGGCGGCCAGCCGTTCGGAGGCGACCTGGACCGACCAGCCTTTGACGTAGCCGGACGGATCGAAGCGACCGTCGGCGAACGCGTCGAAGTATCCGTCGGTCGCCGTCCACAGGCGGGTGCAGTCGTCCAGTACACGGCGGGTGTCGGGCGAGCAGTCCTCGCGCCGCAACACGCCCGCCCGCAGCAGGCTGACCTCGCTGTCCGGCCGGTAGGTGCTGAACTTCCGGTCGATCTCGCGCAGCCAGGCGAACGTGTCGTCGGCGAGCCGCTCGGCCTGCTGCCGGGGGAGCGGATCGGCGATGTCGAGGCTGATCACCGTGCCCATGATGTGCTCGACGCGCCGCAGCCCGGGGCGGTTCACGAGCGGAAGTGCGCGGTGTCGAGGGCGGCCTGCAGCGAGTCGATGTAGCCGTCGGTGGTGACGGTCGCGCCGCTCACACCGTCGATGCGGGCACTCTGGGCGTCGATGACCTGGGCACGCAGCATCGGCAGGGCCCGGGAGTTGATCTCTTCGTCGCGTCGGTTGCCGGACGGCTGTGCCAGCACCACGACGTCGGCGATCCGGCCCGAGACGATCTTCACCTGGACCTGGACGGGGCCCCAGCGGGTTGCGACGGCCGGGCCGTTGACGGTGAGGTTACCGCTGACCGCTGCCGGCGTGGGGCCGTTGGTCGGCATCGTGCCGGTGGCGTCAGGGCCGCCGACGATTCCCGCCGGCGCCGCGCCGGCGACCGCGGAGGTCGTGGTTCGCGGACCGGAGAGGCTGGTGCGGTAGCTGAGCATGAGTACGACGGCCGCGATCGTGGTCATGACCGCCATCGTGATTCTGCGCATCGTGTCGTGTCTTTCCGTTGTGAGAGGTCACCAGCCGAACTGCTCGGCGTGGATCCGGTCGCGTGGGGTGCCTGCCGCCGCCAGCGCCTGCTGGACTGCGCGCATCCACGGCTGCGGCCCGCACAGGTAGACGTCGCAGTCGCGCACGTGTGGCACCAATCGGCGCAGCACCGCCGGGTCCGGGTCCGTGGCCAGGTTCGCGGGCAGGAACGAGGCGTGCCGTGGGCGCGGTCCCGACAGCGGCAGCACGTACAGGCGCTGCCGCGCCGCCAGCGCCGCGAGCTCGCGGCCGAAGGCGGCCTCCTCCACGGTGCGGGTGCGGTAGAGCAGCGTTACGTGGCGGCGGGAGATGGCCGGGTCGTCGAGCAGGGCCCGCATGACCGTGATGCCGATACCGGCGGCGAGCATGAGCACCGGACGGCCTCTGTCAGCCGTGCCGGTCAGTACGCCGTACGGTCCCTCGACCGCGACGCGGGTGCCGGGTCGCAGGCGGGCCAGCCGGGCGCTGCCGTCGCCGAGGTCTTTGACGGTGATCCGCAGCCGGTCGGCCTGCGGGCCGGCTGACAGGGAGTAGGGGTTGGCCCGGGTCCAGCCGGGGCCGTCCAGGAAGCGCCAGAGGAAGAACTGCCCGGGACGGACCGGCAACCGGTGGAGGTCTCGTCCGCGCAGGTGGACCGATACGATCCCGGGAGCCTCGGGCACGACAGCGTCCACCACGAGCCGGTGCCGCAGCGTGCGCCACAGCGGCAGCCCGACCCGGAACAGCACTACGCAGCCCGCGGCCGTCAGGTACAGCGTCCACCAGTAGGCGCGGGCCCAGGGGGTGGCGACGAAGTCCGCCCCGGTCCACAACTGGTGCGGCAGCGCGAGTGCCAGACCGAGGTAGGCGTACAGGTGCAGCAGGTGCCACGACTCGTACCGCATGGCCTGGCGTGCGGCCCGCACCGAGGTGACGACGACCAGCCCGATCGCCGCGGTGCCGCCTACGGCCAGCAGCATCCCGGGGTAGGTGGCCACCAGGTCCCAGGCCTGCCGTACGAAACCCTGGCGTCCGGTCGCGGCGTACCCGGCGATGGTCGCGACCAGATGGGCCACGAGCAGCCAGAACGATGTGAAGCCGAACCAGCGGTGGCGGCGGGCCAGTGCGTCCTGGCCGTAGGCGCGCTCCACCCACGGGATGCGCGCCATCATCAGCACTTGGAGCAGCATCAGGTCCGCCGACAGCAGTCCGGTCAGCCGCCCCAGCGAAGTGAGCCCGTCGTCGACGCCTTCGAGCTGCTGGATGCCGCCGTGCGCGGTCCACAGCGCCGTCACGGCCACCACCGATGCCATCGCGGCGCCGCCGGCCGCGTCGGCCCACCAGCGGCGGGCCCGCCACGGCGGGGGAGCGGACGGACGGGCCTGGGGTGTCGCGGTGACGGGGGCGCCCATCGCCACCTCCTCGATCGGGTCGGTCGCAGGTCAGCTTGCCCCGCGTATCTCAGAGGCTTCTGAGACGGCTGTGGGACCATCGGCTCGTGACTGAGCCCGCCGTCCACCCGCATGGCTCGCCCCTGCCCGCGCTGCTGCTGGTCGAGGACGACGCCCAGCTCAGTGGACTGCTGACCGAGCTGTTCACCGACGCCGGCTATGCGGTGGAGGCGGTCCGCGACGGCCAGGCGGGTTTGCACGCCGCCCTGACCCGCGCGTACGACGTGCTGGTGATCGATCGGGGACTGCCCGCGATCGAGGGGGTGGACCTCGTTGCGCGGCTGCGGCGGCGCGGCGTGGTCACTCCGGTCCTCATCCTGACCGCTCTGGGCACCGTGGCGGACCGCGTCGAGGGCCTGGACGCCGGTGCCGAGGACTACCTCGTCAAACCCTTCGAAATCGACGAGCTGCTCGCGCGGCTGCGGGCGCTGCGCCGCAGGCACTCGGACGTCGCCACGCTGGTCAGCCTCGGCCATCGTGAGCTGGACCTGGCCGGTCGGCGGGTGACCGGCGCTGGGCGGGAGCCGGTGGAACTGTCGGGGCGTGAGACCGAGCTGCTGGCGGCGCTGGCGTCCAGGCCGACCCGGGTGTTCACCCGGGAGGAGTTGCTGGACAGCGTGTTCGCCGACGCGGACAGCCCTGGGGCGGTTGACACCTATGTCTACTACCTGCGGCGCAAGCTCGGCGCCGACGTGGTGCGCACTGTGCACGGACTCGGCTACCGGATGGGCCGGGCATGAGCGGCGAACGCGGTGGCGCCGACGCCCGGCTGCTGCGACGTGCCACCGCAGTCATCGCCGCGCAGACTGCGCTGGCGGTTGCGGTCGTCGTGGCGGCCGTGGCGGCGCTGGTGCTGTTCCTGACCATGCGAGAGCAGCAGGTCGACGCGGAACGGATCGTGCGTACCGCGGCCCATTCCGCGCAGGACGTCAACGACGCACCGCCGCAGGCGGTGCTGATCATCCGTGACCAGGACGGACGGACCCAGTACAGCAGCGGCACGCGGCCCGGCCTGCGCTCGGTCGACGTCGGAGCACTGCCCGCCGGCGCCGGCGAGGTGTCGACGCCGCCCGACGGGCACCACGACGACACCACTACCTACCAGGTGTACGTCGTCGACCAGCCGGGCCGGCGGGTGGTCGCCGCCCTCGACGGCCGCTACCGCCACTACGAGACAGAGCGGCTGCTCACGTCACTGCTGCTGGCAGGACTGGTCGGGATCGTCGCCGCGGCGGGTGTCGGCTGGCTGACCGGCCGCCGCGCGGTGCGTCCGCTCAGCGAGGCGCTGGGCGCGCAGCGCCGGTTCGTCGCCGACGCCAGCCACGAGCTGCGGACCCCGTTGACGATCCTGCACACCCGGGCGCAGTTGGCCGCACGTCGACCGGGCCTGGACGAACGCACCCGCCAGGAGTTGCAGCAGCTGGTCAGCGACTCGCGCGTGCTGTCGGAGATCGTCAGCGACCTGCTGCTGTCGGCGCAGGCCCAGCACCGCCCCGACACCCGCGAACCGGTCGACCTGACGCTGCTGGCCCGTGACGTCGCCGCATCTTTCGAAGCCAGCGCCCAGCAGGCGGGCGTGACGATCACCGTCCTGGTGCCCGACCAGCCGTGCGTCATCGACGGCGTCGGCGCCGCGCTACGGCGCGCCGTCAACGCTCTGATCGACAACGCACTGGCGCACACGGCACCGGGCGGCACGGTGACCATCCGGGTAGCCCACGGCACCGGCGTCAGCCTTTCCGTCGCCGACGACGGAGAAGGGTTCGACCCCGCGGAGGTGCCCAGGCTCACCGAGCGGTTTGCCCGGGGCTCAGGGACGGTCGACCAGGGCCGCCGGTTCGGGCTGGGCCTGGCCCTGGTACGGGAGGTGGTCCAAGCACACGGCGGTGTGCTCACACTCGACGGCCGGGTGGGCGCCGGGGCGACCGCGACCATCACGCTGCCGGCCCGCCGCTGACACGGCAGTCTGTGGTGAGCCACCGCAGGAGTCAGGCAGCCCGTGCGGCAGCCGGGTCAGCCTGCGGCGACGCCGACGAGATGCCTGAGCGCGTAGGTCACCGCCATCGCCAGCGAGCCGCCGACGACCAGCCGGGCCACCGCCCGCCGGACCGGCGAGCTGCCAAGTCGCCCGCTGACCACGCCGGTCAGCGCCAGCGAGGCCAGCACGACTGCGAAGGTGACCGGGATCCTGATGTCTGCCGGGGGCAGCAGGATCGCGGCCAGCGGCAGCAGCGAACCGGCGGTGAAGACCAGCGCCGAGGAACCCCTGGCACGCCACGGGCCAGCAGCGTCAGGGGTTGGTCAGCTCCTGGGCCGTGATGCCCAGCTCGACCTCGGTATGAGCGGCGAAGGCGTCCACCGCGGGCAGTTCCGGGGCCACCTGCCGCGCGGTCGCCGGTTGCGGGCCATTCGCCTGGTACAGCGCGGTCAGCTCGTCGAGTTCCTGCTCGGGGAACTCGGCTAATTCGGTGCGCTCCTTGGCCAGCAGTGCCCGCTCGGTGTCGCGCTGGCTGCTGACCGACACGTACTCGCCCAGCGCCATCGACACCGCGCCCGCGCCGAGTCCGGCGACACCTGCGGTGAGGATCGGAGCCGTCGCCGAGGTCGCGCTCGCGACACCGACGACCAGGCCAGCTGTGGACACGATGCCGTCGTTGGCGCCGAGGACACCCGCCCGCAGCCAGTTCAAGCGCGCGGCGAGCCCACCGCGGTGCGGCTCGCCCTCGTGTGCTTCCGGACGGTCACGGTCCATGGCGTCCTCGTCCCCATCGGATGGAGTTGTCGTGGTGCGGATCTCCTACCTCCGGCACGAGCCTTCCTCCTGGCCGGGCGTTGGTCAACCGCGGCCGTCCGGGGCCGAGCCCATGAGCAGGGCCAGCCGGCGGCGGTACTCCTCATCATCGATCTCGCGTCGGCCGAGTCGCTGGGCGAGGATCTCGCGCGGTGCGGGCGGCCGATTCGGCATGGCGTCCCCGGTATGGCTGAACCGGGCCGCGAGGAGTCGACCCGGTCGGTCGGTATGGCGAACTGCCCGATGTCGTAGCTGGAGTAATACGCGTTAGTACAGCGCCGCAAATCGGACAGCCGCCGGTCGGGGACATAGATTCCGGAGTATTGACGACTCAACAGGTCATCAAACTACGTTCGTTCCAATTGTCTATTTTGCCATGTGCCAATTGGTTATGCTGAATACCTGAGGTGCTCTGAACTGGGTGAGTGTGGTTCTGGAATGGTGCAATCACATACCCTTGACTGGGGGTACTTCATGCTTCTGGCGACCTCGGCAAACGTTGCCTAGTACACCGCTGACCCTTATAGCCCTGGGGGTCAATAGGTCGTCGGTTCGAATCCGGCCAGCCCGACAGAACGAAATTGCAGTTCACGGGCGGTTCCGGCACTCGCTGGAGCCGCGTTCGACGTTCTTCGAAACACGGCTTTTACGCGTACGCGCGTACGGTTTCGGTCTCGTCTCGGGCAACCCGCTTGGACCCGGGGTGCCTGCGACTGACGTGCGCGGCCCACGCGTGAACTGGATCTTTTGCGCGCCGACTCTTTGTCTGGGGTACTAGATGCCTGACCTGCGCGGATGACCACGGCGTTGAGGTGATCATGTGATCGCGTTCAGTGCATGTCATCGATGAAACATGACCGGCGACAGCCATCGGCGCCACCGCGCCGGCCGTCGGCACCTGATACCGGCGATGGGACGGTTCGCGGCACGGGATCTCCCATCCTTTGCGAGGATGGTGCTGTCGGCTGCGTTGCGTGGGCTGCGTGATGACCCTGCTGGTCGAGATCCTGCCCGGCGGCAAGGCTCTCCCGCCGCACAAGCACTCTGGCCCGCGGCGTGTCGAGGATTTCCCGGTTCGGGCGCTCGGCTGGCAAAGGCTCCGAAGACGGCTTCGGTCGGCCGCACGCCGGAACCGGTAGACGGTCACCTCACCGGGTGCGTCGACGCTCACTGACCCGACCGACCAGATGTGGCACACGCATCCAAAGGACCGAAGGGATGGTTCGCATGTCGTACCCCACGCAGGTGTACACGGGGGATACCGGCGAGATCAACGCGAATTTCCGGCCGGTGGACACTCCTCCAAATGTCGGCACAGCTGGTAGGGACGCCATTTACTACCTGGCGACCACAACCACCACGCGAGGCGAATACGGACTCTTCCGAGTCGAGATGAGCGCGAAGGCGGGTGGCCCCAAGACTCATTTCCACAAGACCATCTCAGAGTCTTTCTTCATCCTCAACGGCACTGTTCGTCTTTTCAACGGCGAACAGTGGATCGACGCGCAGCAGGGCGACTTCCTCCATGTGCCGCAGGGCGGACTGCATGCCTTTCGCAACGACTCCGACGCGCCGGCTGACATGCTTCTGCTCTTCACTCCCGGAGCACCGCGTGAAGGGTATTTTGAGGGGCTTTCGCAGCTGGCCGATGCCACGGACGAAGAGCGCGCCAGGTTCTTCGACAAGCACGACTCGTACTTCGTGGAGTAACCGGCAGTTACTGAGGGCATTTCAACCTGACGTGCGTGGATGTCTCAGGTTGATCAACTGATCGTCGCCAGGTCGGCCGATTAACAAAGCTCCTGGTAGGACGGTTTGCCGCAAACACCAGTTCCAGCAGGAGCTTCAGTTGCTGCGATCCTGCGGTCATAGGTCAGAACGGCTCCGTAGAGCTGCGTTTCGCCGTCCGTGCGCCCGGGTTGGACGTGGCGGGAGCAATGCGCGGATTCGACCGCCCGGACCATCCGAGGCGTCCTAGCGTTGGTTCATGACGATGTCATCGGAACCGGCCTGGCCGATCACCTCGGTGCTGACCACGCTGCTGGAGCAGACCCCGCCGACCGTGCCCCAGCCGACCCAGGTCATGACGCTGCTGGTCGAGATTCCACCCGCAGGCCGCGGGCTGCCGCCGCACCGGCACTCCGGCCCGGTGTTCGGCTACATGCTCGAAGGTGAGATGACGTTCGAGGTGGAAGGAGAGCCCGAGCGAGTCATCAGGGCAGGGGAGGCGTTCTGGGAACCGGGTGGTGACGTGATCCACTACCAGGACTCCAACAACCTCGCAGACGCGACGAGCAGGTTCGTCGTAACGATGATGATGGTGCCCGGAGAGCCGATGATCACCTTCGTCGACGACGATGAGCTTGACCGCCGGCGTGACCGGCGTGCACCGCGACCAGCGTGAACTGAGGCTCGGTGCAGAGTCGGCGGCCGTTGGGGAAGGCGCTGGCGGGCCGGCGGGTAGAGGCCGTGGCCGACGCTCGCACACCGGTCGCGAACGGCACCGTCGCAGGCAAGGCGGTCGTTGACATCACAAGCTGGACAACCGGCGCACAGCTGTGGGTACACCGGCACGCGGCTTGTCTGCTCGACACACGAAAACGTCGCCTTCTCGTTGCTGCGATGGTGCATGGTGCAGGAGCTGCAACGCACACCGCAGCAGGTCGACGAGGTGTTTCGTGCGCTGGTGCTTCCCGGCGTACGTGCCGCCGTTCGGCTGCAGTAGCCGCCCGCGGGGCAGCGTCCGGGGGGAGGCGCTGGTGCGGTGGTGATGGCTGCCGGGCTGGTAGGCGCCGGCGACCGCGCTGACGATCACCGTCGTGGGCCGCTCCGGCGCTGCTAGTCGAAGGAGCTCACCGAGGTCAGGCTCTCGGTTGAAGCTTTCACTCATCGTGGGTGACCCGCGGTTCGCGCCGATGCGGCGCACGACGCTGCGCCGGGAGCGACCGATGAACGACGACAAGCCCGACGCTGCGGTCGGCTAGATGCTGCGCCGGATACTCGCGATCCAGCTGGCGGTGGCCGGTGTCGCGGCGGTGGGACTGGGCACGCCGCTGGTGCTTCTGCTCCTGTCCCGCTCGGGCCCGGTGCCGACGGCCTGGTGGGTCTCGCTGGGGTGGTTTCTGGTGCTGCTGGTGGCCGGCACCGTGGTGTCGGCCCGCGCACTGGCGCGCAGGCTGAGCACCCCCATCGAAGTGCTGACGGTGCAGGCACGGGCGTGGCGGGACGGCACGTCCCAGGGGTCCGTCCCGACTGCGGGCCCGGCGGAGTTGCAGCGGCTCGCCGACGCTTTCAACGAGCTGGGTGCGCGGATGGCGGCGCTGCTGGAACGGCAGCGGTCGTTCGTGTCCTATGCCAGCCATCAACTGCGGACCCCGCTTGCCACCCTGCGGCTGGCGGTCGACAATCTGCGGTTCCGGCCCGGCGCCGATGAGGACGGCGATCAGCAGGAGGAGTTCGACATCCTGGTCGACGAGATCGACCGGATGACCCGGATCTGTGACTCGCTGCTGGCCTATGCTCGGGCTGAGGCGACTGCCGCCAGCCCTGCGGAGGTCGACCTGTCCGCACTGGTCGCCACCCGGGTGGAGATGTGGGAGCCGGCTGTCGCGCTGGCCGGCCTGCAGATCGTGCGCGGCGGTGCCGACGGGGTCGTGGCCTGGGCCGCAGAGGCCGCCATCAGCCAGTGCCTGGACGCGCTGATCGACAACGCGGTGAAGTACGCCGGACCCGGGGCCCGCATCGTCGTGGCCGCGTTCCGCCTGCCGGACGGCTGGACGCAGCTCGACGTGATAGACAACGGGCCGGGGCTGGCCGACGAGGAACTGTCCAACGTCAAGCAGGCGTTCTGGCGCAGGTCCGCCGACCAGAATCAGCTCGGTTCCGGACTCGGCATGACCATCGCCGAATCCCTGATCACCGCCTCGGGGGGGCACGCTGACGCTGATGCCGGCCAGGCCGCGTGGACTGCGGGTGCACATCAGGCTGCCCGCCGACGCTCGCCATCACGGCTGACGGCCGAGTATGTCGGCCGCTCAGCAGGATGCGATGGCGTAGCAGGGTGAAACCGGCTCGGCCGTGCATCTGGCGCATGATCCGCTTTGTCTCGGTGTTCACTCCTTCGGTCCCGCCGTTGTGGTAGGGCAGGGTGACGGCTGCGTGGACGGCGTCGCGGTCCTGGTCGAGGCCTCGGCTGAAGGAGTGCAGGCAGGGTAGGTGGGCCCCTCGGGCGCAGGCGATCCACGCGTCGAGTCTTTCGCTGTTGCCTTCCCTCGGCCGTAGCAGTTCGGCGAACGAGCTGATGAGCTCGGCCAGGTCGATCATCTCGGGGCAGGCGGCGACGAGATCGTCGCGGACGGCGAGCTGCTTGTCGGTGAGGCCGTCAGGGCGGGTGAGCATGAGCCGGGCCAGGCGGCGGGGCGATATCGATGGCCGGTCGCCTTCGACTCGGCCCTGGATGATGTAGCGGTAGAGCAGGTTGAGGCTGCCCTGGTAGCCCTGCGTTTTTATCTCCTCGAACAGTCGCAGCGCGCTGACCGCGGGGTCGTCGCTGCGGTGTTGCCGCAGGTGGTCGCGGTAGGTGTCGACCAGGGTGGGCCGATACTGGGGAGCGCGCTGGAGGCGTTCGGGTTCGGCCACCCGTGCGTAGCGTTTGACGGTGTTGAGCGACAGGTTCAGCCTTCGTGCGCATTCGAGGCCTACCCGCTGCTGGAGGAGGACATGGACCTGGTGCCAGCGTTGCAGGGTGGTCTGTGCGCGCGGGCCGTCCTGCGGTGGGCTCGCCTTGGCCCAGTAGGCGCTGTGCGCGGCGACCTCCTTCAGCACGGCCTTGCCGAGGTTGTCCCACAAATGCCACCGGTCGGCGACCTGCACGGCATCGGGCAGTGCACGGCGGACCGCTTCGGCGTACGCGCCCGATCCGTCGCGGCAGACCACGGCAACACCGGGATGGGTCCGCAGCCATGCTTCGAGGGTGTCGGCGGTGCGGTCGGGTAGTACGTCGACGCGTCGGCGGGTCTCGGCGTCGATCAGCACTGTGCGTAGCAGTGGCGTCGGCGCAACGCGAAGTCATCGACGCCCAGTACCCGGGGCACCGGCAGTCGGGCGAAGGGGATCCGGCGCAGGACCCGGACGGTGGTGTGCCGTGACAGGTCCACGCCCAGGGCTGACAGCAGCCGTGCGGCTCCACGCCCGGCAAGCTCCCTGGCCACTGCGCCGACCTGTCCAGCCAGGCGTGGGGTACGCCGCTGGTAGCGCTCCAGCACGCCCGGCACCTGCTCACGAAACGTCTGCCGACACCCGCGCGTAGGGCATCTGGCGGCTGTTCAGCCAGCAGCTGTGCCTGCCCCACCCCGGCGCTAGCCGCTCCGGCGCTGTCATCGACCGGCTGTGCCTGGCCAGCGCGTCGGCCGATCCCGGTTTGGCGTACACAGCGGTCCTGGCGCCCACGAGGTCGCCCTGAATCCGTTTCAGGTCCGCGCGCAGCCGGGTGCGAGATAGGCTTTGTACCTGCGGATACATGCCTGACGGGCTGCGGCGTTCGCATCCGAGAGAGTAGACGCCTTCTATGCGCGTCCCCAGTGCGCCCGCTCAGCGGAGTGGTGTGCCGGCGGTCTCGCCGCAGATCCCCACACGGTTTCCGTAGTCCGAGATGGAGGTCGGGATGAGGGTTGTGGTAGATCTTTCCCGATGCCAGGGGTATGCGCAGTGCGCGTTCCTGGCCCCGGACGCGTTCCGGATGTACGGCGAGGAAGCGCTGATGTACGACCCGAACCCCGACGAGTCGCAGCGCGACCAGGTGCTGCGGGCCGCGGCAGCCTGCCCGTTGCAGGCCATCCTCGTCGAGCGGCTCGCCGACCGCGACCTGGCGGTGGAGACGAGGCGGTCATGACCAGCAGGGCCGAGGTGTTACAGGCCTTCAAACGCGACGGTCGCATCGCCATCGTCGGCGCCTCGCTTGCAGGCCTACGGACAGCCGAGGCGCTGCGCGACGAGGGCTTCACCGGGTCGCTGACGATGATCGGCGACGAGGCGGGCGAACCGTACGATCGTCCTCCGCTGTCCAAGCAAGTGCTGACTGGTTGGGTACCTGCCGAAGGGACCACGCTGCCCCGACGTCGCCACATCGACGCGCAGTGGCTGCTGGGGGTACCCGCGTCAGGGCTCGACCTGGCCAAGTACGTCGTGCGGCTCGCGGACGGGCAGGAGGTGCCCTTCGACCGGGTGCTGATCTCCACCGGGGTACGGGCGCGGCCCTGGCCGGTCGAGGCTGAAGCGGCCCTGGACGGGGTGTTCGTGGTGCGTACCCGGGAGGACGCCGACGGTCTGCGTCGAGCGCTCGCCGCCGGGCCCAGGCGCGTCCTGATCATCGGCGCGGGTTTCACCGGCTCCGAGATCGCCTCGATCTGCCGTGAGCGCGACATCCCGGTGACAGTGGCCGAACTCGGGCCCGCGCCGCTGGTCGGGGCGCTGGGCGCCATGATCGGTGAGATCGCGGCAGACATGCAGCGCGCACACGGTGTCGACCTGCGCTGCGGTGTGAAGGTCACCCAACTCGAGGGCGATGAGCAGGGCCGGTTCCGCCGCGCTCACTTCTCCGACGGCGGCACGGTCGACGCCGACGTCGCGGTGGTAGCCCTTGGCGGCATCCGCAACACCGAGTGGCTGCGCGACTCCGGTCTGGCGATCGGCCCGTGGGGAGTCGCGTGCGACTCCGGCTGCCGTGCCTTCGACCTGAACGGCCTGGTCACCGATGACATCTTCGTCGCCGGGGACGTGGCGCGCTGCCCGCATCCGATCTACGAGTACCGTTTCATCTCGCTGGAGCACTGGGCCAACGCCGTGGAGCAGGCCCAGATCGCCGCGCACAACATGGTCAACCTCCAGGCGGACCGCTGGCCGCACCTGTCGATCCCGGCGTTCTGGTCCATCCAGTTCGGCGTCAACATCAAGTCCGTCGGGGTGCCGACCTTCGCCGACGAAGTAATGGTGACGCAGGGATCGGTGTCCGATCGCCGCTTCGTCGCCGCGTACGGATACAAGGGCCGCGTCACCGCCGCCGTCAGCTTCAACAACGCCAAATGGCTGGACCACTACCGCACGCTGATCGAGGCGGCGGCGCCCTTCCCGCCGCCCCTGCCGACGCCGGACCAGCCCGCCGACGCCAAACCCATGCCGGTCGACTTCCCCGGACCGCTGCTGCTCAGTCAGGACGCCACCGTCGTCGTCACCGGCCACGACCCGAGCGAGCGGCGTGTCACGGCCGTACGGCTATAGAGAGGAAGCAGCATGACCACCACGGAGGCGCCCGACACGCTGCGCCGGATCCTCGACTACTCCAGCCGGGCCGACCCTTATCCACTCTACGCCGAACTGCGCCGGACCCCGGTGGCCCTGCAGGAGGACGGCAGCTACGTGATCAGCACCTATCGCGAACTCACCGAGATCCTGCATAACCCGCACCTGAGTTCCGACGTGCGCAACCTGTCCCGGCCGATGGCCGCGACCGAAGGACGGGAGACGCCGTCGTTCATCAATCTCGACCCGCCCGAGCACGACCGCATGCGGCGCCTGGCTATGCGCCACTTCGGCCCGCCGCACACTCCGGGCCTGGTCGACGGCATGCGCCCCGACCTGACCGCCATCGTCGGCGGCCTGCTCGACGGCCTGGCGAGCAAGACCGAGATCGACATCGTCGACGACTTCGCCTACCCGTTCCCGGTCACCGTGATCTGCCATCTGCTGGGCGTGCCCCGCGAGGACGAGCCGCAATTCCACCACTGGGTCAACGCCGTCATCGACGCGATCGACTACGACCCCAAGACCGACCCGCCGGAGAAGCTCAGCAACGGCGTGCAGGCCCGCACCGACCTGCACGCCTACCTCGGCGGGCTCCTGGCGCCGCGCCACGGCAAGCCCGGCGACGACCTGCTGTCACGGCTGGCCAACGACGACGGGCCCGAGGGGCGGATGACCGACGAGGAGATCATCAGCACCGCCAACCTGCTGCTCATCGCCGGCCACGAGACCACCGTCAACCTCATCGCCAACGGCATGCTGACGCTGCTGCGCCACCCGCAAATCCTGCAGCGGCTGCGCAGCGAGCCGGACCTCATCGTCCCGCTGGTCGAGGAGCTGCTGCGCTACGAGCCGCCCGTGCACATCATCCCCTGGCGCGCGGCGTACAGCGACATCGCCGTGGGCGGCACCGTCATCCCCAAGGGATCACAGGTCATGCTCATGCTCGCCTCGGGCAGCCGCGACCCCGAGCGCTTCCACGAGCCCGACCGCTTCGACCCCGACCGCCAGGACAACCAGCACCTCGGGTTCGGCAGCGGCATCCATCTGTGCTTCGGCGGCCCGCTGGCCCGGCTGGAAGCCCAGATCGCGCTCAGTGAGCTGGTACGCCGGCTGGACAAGCCCAGGCTCGTCGCCGATCCGCCGCCGTACCGGCCCAGTCCGGTGCTGCGAGGCCCGATCCATCTACCCATCGAGCAGCGCTGACACGTCGGCGGGCACGGCGGGACGCGGCAGCGAGCGGTCGCCGGCAGCTGGGCCAGCACCGCCGACCCACGAACGTGGGCCACGGTGGGACCGCCCGCCCAGTGATCTGCGGCTTGCAAGACCCTGTGCATCGACCAGCGCGTAGATTGAGGAACGGGCTGGTGCGGTTATCGCCGCGCGACCCGCACCCATGTCTTCGGGGGCGTACGGTGATAAATGTCCGGAGGCGCGTGTCTGCACTGCTGGTGCTCGGCATGGCGACATTGGCGACGGCATCCTGCAGCCAGGTCGCCGCAGGCCCCAGCCCGTCGACCGCGCCGACGTCACCGACCGCCGCGCGAGGTGACTTCGCGGGATTGGTCGACATCGGCAACGGCCGCAGGGTGTACCTGGAATGCCACGGCACCGGCAGCCCAACCGTCGTCATGCAGTCGGGCTTCGGCAATGCCGGCGACATCTGGAGCCTGGCCGACGCGCAGCCGCCGGCGGTGGCACCCGGGGTAGCGGCCTTCACCCGGGTCTGCGTCTACGACCGTCCCGGCTCGCTGATCACCACGACGAACGCCGGCGCCACCGTGACAAACGCCCCTTCGCCGACCGCAGCGCGGAGCACACCGGTGCCGCCCATGCCCCGAAACCCCGCCGACCTGGTTGCGGAGCTGCATACCCTGCTGGCCGTCGCGGGCGTGCCCGGACCATATGTGCTGGTCGGCCACTCACTCGGTGGAGCCCTCAGCCAGCTGTACGCCCGTACCCATCCCGACCAGGTCCGCGGGCTGGTCCTCGTCGATGCCGGATCACCGGCGCACCGGGCCGCACAGTCACCGCAACTGTTCGACAAGAGCCGTTACCCCACGATCCCGCCGGGCACGGCGCCCGGCTACCGAACCGAGGCCTACGACCTGGGCGCCGTCTACGACCAGATCGAGGCGGCTGCACCGTTACGTCCCATGCCGGTGGTCGTGCTGTCCTCCAGTGACCTCGACCTGCCCGATCCCATGCCGTCGCCATACACGCCCGGCGAGCGCACGGACGTGGACCGGGCATGGCGTGAGGGCCAGGACGCGCTCGCCGCCGCAATACCCGGCGCCCAACACGTCACCGTCCCCGATACCTCCCACTACGTGCAGAACCAGCGACCAGACGCCGTCATCGAGGCCGTACGCGAGGTCGTCACCCGCGCCGCGTCGCCTCGGCCCACCGATTCCTGACCGACCCGCGCCTGGCCCACACCCTGTCCGACCTGCTCGGCCGGGACTGTACAAATAACGGCGGATCTGCTCAACCGGTGGGCGCGCACCGAACGCGACCTTCCCGCCGCCCCCGAACTCTGACTCCGCGGACCAGTGCCGTGTGCCGCGGGCCGATCGGTCCACGGCACACGCATGTCCTGCGAAGCTGACCCCGGCCCACCGGTCGTGGCCACCGTGCCGGCAGGACGATCAGCGGCAGGCCGGTGGCGTTCACGGCGATGTGGCGCTTTCGCCCTTCCGCCGGGGGTTCCGTCACGCCTGCCGGATCTCTGTGGCGCACCCGCCTACTACTCCGGCGCGGGCATCGGATCCAGCATCGTGTAGAGGTGTCTGATCCGCCCCTCCTCCACGATCGAGATGTCGGCGCCGCCGGCCGCCGGTGCCGCGCCCTCCGGCCCGAAGCGCCAGGCGAGATAGGTCAGGTTCTGCACGGTTCGAACCTCGCCGACCGGCTGGAAGACGAAACCGGGCGCCTCGGCCAGCAGGCGCTGCGCCTTTACGTCCAGGGCGGCCCAACCGACGACCACACGGGCAACGCGACGTTCGACGGCAACCTTGCGCTCAGCTACGAGAAGCTGGCCCGCCTGGCTCTCGACGACGCAGCCGTGGATCAGGCGCGCGAACTGGTGCAGCGGTCGCTGGACATCCGGCGCCGGCTCGCCGACGCCGATCCCGACGATGTCGCGGCCCAGCGGGACCTCGGCGTATGCCTGACCGCCCTGGCCGCCGTTCATCACGCGGTAGGGGACCTCGGCCGGGCGCGGCAGGTGCTTGATCAGGTGCTGGTGCTGCGTCGTCGCGCCGTCGAGCTCGATGAGGACGACCTGGCTCTGCGGGAGGATCTCCTCGATGTCGTGAGCGCCCTGGCCGACGTGCTCCGGCCAGGCGGCGAGGTCGAACTGGTGCAGCAGTTGGCCGAGGAGGCGGCGACGATCGCCGACGCGCTGACCGAGGCTGACTTCGGCAACCACATCTGGCACCGTAAGCGGCTCACCGCGTGCTGGCGGCTCGGTGACCTGGCGCTGGCCGCGGCGGATGTCGCCACGGCCGGCACGCACGTCACCGAGGCGCTGTCGGTGGCGCAGCAGCTGGCCGAGGCCGACCCCGCAGCCGTCGAGGCGCAGCGTGACCTGATCGCCACTTGGCACCGCATGTCCGACCATGCCGTGGCCGACGGCCGCCCCGAGGACGTGCGCGGTCATCTTGAGCGGGCGGTCGAGGTCGCTCAGGACCTTGTCGCCCGGCTTCCGCGCCACAGCGGCCTGCACCGTGATCTTGCCGAGTGCCGCCGGCGCCTGGCGGAATGGCTACGTGATCGCGGTGACCGGGCAGAGGCGCGCACCATGTTCAAGAGGGCGTTGGCGAGCTGGCGGCGCAGGGCGTCGCTCGAGCCGCACGACCTGCAGGCTCGGCTGGCGCAGGCGGAGATGCACGGCCGCCTGGCCGCGCTGGCCAGAGACGCCGCCGCCCCGCCCGCCAGCCGCCAAGCCGACGGTGGTGCTGGTGCACGGCGCGTTCGCCGACTCGTCGAGCTGGAACGGGGTGATCGAGAGGCTGCAGGCCCAGGGCTACCCGGTGGTGGCCGCCGCGAACCCGCTGCGGGGCCTGGCCTCCGACTCCGCCTACGTCCGCAGCGTGCTGGACAGCGTGAAGGGCCCGATCGTGCTGGCCGGGCACTCTTACGGCGGGGCCGTCATCTCCAGTGCCGCAGCCGCTGACCCCGACGTGAAGGCGCTGGTGTACATCGCCGCGGTCACCCCGGAGGTGGGGGAGAACACCGCCGAGCTGGTCAACAAGTTTCCGGGCAACACCCTTGGCGGGCACCTGGAGCAGGTGCCGTTCCCGCTGCCAGGCGGTGGCGAGGGCACTGACCTGTATGTCGCGCATGACGCGTTCGGTGAGCACTTCGCCGGTGACGTGCCGGCCAAGATCGCCGCGCTGATGGCCGCGACCCAGCGTCCGGCCGCGACCGCCGCCCTGGAGGAGAAGGCCACCCACGCCGCGTGGAAGACGATCCCGTCCTGGGCACTGCTGGCCACCGAGGACAAGGCCATCCCGCTGGCCGCGCAGAAGTTCATGGCCGAACGCGCGAAGTCCAAGACCGTCGAGGTCAAGGCGTCCCACGCCGTCACGGTCTCGCGTCCGGGCCTAGTCGCGGATCTGATCATGCAGGCTGCGCGGGCGACGAAGTGAACTCCGTGCTCGTGCCGGTCACCATCCGGACCGGCACGGGCACGGCTCCTCAGCCCTGAGCCCTTCGCCAAGCCGTCTTCACGGCGGGCACCCGGAGGCCGTGGACTTACCGCGACTGCTGCGAGAGCGTCAACGCGCATCGGACGGCGACCGCGTGTGGTCAGGAGCGAATCGGCAGGCGCATGACTGATTCGCTCGAGGAAGGCGCCGTCGACCATGGACGGTGCACGGCGCTGCTTCGATGCTCCACTCGACGAGGAGCACTCCACAACTCGCCATCACCGCGGCGCGAATGCCGAGTCCACCGGTGGAGCGGCGTGATCAGGCCTTCTAATCTGCTGGCGTCGACGCCGAGCTGGCCGGCGAATTCATCAATCGGAGACCCTTTGCCAGGTACCAAATAAGCACTGTAAGCACTGTCAAATGCGCAGTACATTGCATAATGAAGGCGGCTTGCCGCCAATCACCTCAAGCCGTTCCGGGGCAACGCCGGGCGCGGCGATGGAAGGACGAGCTAATGAGCACCACCGGTCAAGAAATCAAGAATGTCGTGCTGGTGCACGGCGCGTTCGCTGACGGTTCGGGCTGGCGCGGCGTGTACGACACATTGACGGCCCGCGGCTACCGGGTCACGATTGTGCAGAATCCGCTGACCTCGTTGCAGGACGATGTCGCGGCGACCACGAGAGTGCTCGACCGGCAGAACGGCCCGACAATTCTGGTCGGCCACTCCTGGGGCGGCACGGTCATCACCGAGGCAGGAGTCCACCCGAAGGTCGCCGGACTGGTCTACGTGTCGGCGCTGGCGCCTGACGCGGGCGAGACCACCTCCCAGCAGTACGAGGGATTCGCCCCGACGCCCGACTTCGTCATCGACGTCGTGGATGGATACGGTTTCCTCAACCACGACAAGTTCAAGGCAGGCTTCGCCGCGGACGCCAGCGACGACGTCGCCGCTTTCCTCCGCGACGCCCAGGTGCCCATCAACATGGCCGTGTTCGCGACGCCGGTGAAGCACGCCGCATGGCGCGACAAGCCGAGCTGGGCCGTCATCGCGACGGAGGACAGGGCGTTCGACCAGGCAATGCTTCAGCACATGGCCACGCGCATCGGCGCGAAGGTCACCAACGTCTCTGCCAGCCACGCGCTGTACCTGACTCAATCTGACGTCGTCTCCGACGTCATCGTGACCGCCGCACAGAACGCCACCGCAGGCGCTCGCTGACCCACCGACACTTCGCCGCTGGGCCGGCTCGCACGCGACGTGAGTCGGCCCGAATCCGTGCGGCGTGACCGTGTGTCGAGCCGCCTCCGCCCGGACGTGTCACACTGGCACCGCCCGGGAGTGGGACTCACCTCCCGTAGAGGACCCCGGCGACGTCGGCGGCCTTGGCTGGCGTCAGCCGCAGCCCGCATATCGCCCTCGAGTGCAGGTCCATCGCGGAGGTGAGCTATCTGTACCCATCGGCACGTCGTCGGCTCCGTCGCGTAGACGTCCGGCCTGGTGGTCTCCGCCGTGGAAAGCCACCCTCACCACTGGCCACCCGCATCGTCGTCGACCCCGCCGACGCCAGCGCCGCCACCTCCGGTGCCACCGGCCCGCTGCTGTCCACCCGCACCCTCAACCAGGTCGCCGCCGAGGTGCGCGCGACGACCTCGCCGCCGTCACCGGCCGCAGCCCGACCGTGGTCACCTCCGGCACCGCCGACCCCGGTGACATCGTGCTGCGCCTGGACCCCGACGCGGCGCGTTCCGGCTGTACCACCCGTCGTATGCGGCCGCCGCGCCGACCGATCCGGCCCAGCGCTACAGCCAGGCCGACATCGACATCGCCGCAGTGACCTGCTCGCGGCCACCGCAGGCCGGGCCCGGGGCGGCCGCCGAGCCCGAGGCCGCGCGCCTGCGCTGGCGGTCCAGTGCGGGCGGCTGCCGCTCGTCCGGCCCCCGCTGCTAGCTTTTCTTGGGAGAAGCCAGTAGCGAGGAAGCTCCCATGCCCGTCTACCAGTGCTCATCTCCCGTGGGCATGCCCACCGCCGACATGCGCGACGGCATCTCCGGCACCGGTCTGTAGATTCGCCGCCGGAGCGGACTCAGCCCTCCGCCAATTGCAGCTCACCCCGGCCGAAGGAGAAGTTCTCCTTGGGCACCGGAATGATGGCGAAGAATATGTCGTCAGGTGAGACGCCGAGCGCCTCGACGACGAGTTCGTTGACTTTCATGGCCAGTCTTCGCTTTGCCTCAAGCTGGTGGTGGGGGCCCAGGAGCACCGTTATGATCATGGCGTTTTCGGTGCGCGTCATACCCATGTAGGTCGGATGCAGGAACAGTTCGTCCTTGCCGTGCTCGGTGACCGAGATGAACCTGTCACCGTCGTCGAGGTTGAGCGCCTGGACGAGGGATTGGACGAGCGCGTCGGCGAGCGCCTGCTTCTGAGCAGGCGTGAATCGTCCCTGAGGAAGGGCTGCAGTAAAAACCGGCATCGCCTTTCTCCTTTCCACTCGGACCATTCTTGAGGGCGTGGAGATCATCGGATTCGGGCGGCTCGGGAAGCCCGCCTGCGGCCGAATGCGGCTACTTCCGCCGCTGCTCGATCAGGCCCGGGCCGGCCTGGATCGTGAGTTCGTCGGGGGTGATGTCGTGGCCGTTGTCGCACACCAACCGTGCGTGTACCGGTGCCTGGCACTGGCGGTGCACGGCCTGCACAGGCGGGCCATTCGTGTCCGCGGTCCAGGTGTCGCCCCAGTCCCGCAGGGCGGTGATGACGGGCAGCAGTGCCCGGCCCCGCGTGGTCAGGCGGTACTCGTATCTCGTGCGCTGGCCGGGCTCCTGGTACGGCACCCGTTCCAGGAGCCCGTCGGCCGTCAGCTCCTTGAGGCGGGCGGCGACGGCCGGCTCGCCGACGCCCGCGCGGCGGGCGAAGTCGTCGAAGCGGCGGGCGCCGAAGAACGCCTCCCGCAGGACGAGCATGGCCGAGCGGGTGCCGATGATCTCGAGGGTCCGCGCGATCGAGCAGTTCTCCATCGACCAGGCGTCCCGGTCCCGGAGCAGATCGTTCACCATGTGATGGTACCTATCCGGCTCGTCTCGACGGGTGTCTGTCGTTGGCCCGGACCGATGGTCCGGCTGTCGGCTCATGTATCGAGCCGTTCGATGATGGTGGCGTTGGCGGTGCCGCCGGCCTCGCACATGGTCTGCAGGCCGTAGCGCCCTCCCGTGCGCTCCAGCACGCCCAGCAGTGTGGTGGCCAGCCGGGCACCGCTGGCGCCGAGCGGGTGGCCGATGGCGATCGCGCCGCCGTCGACGTTGACCTTCGCCGGGTCCGCGCCGGTCTCGGCCTGCCAGGCCAGCACGACCGACGCGAACGCCTCGTTGACCTCGAACGCGTCGATGTCGGCCAGGTTCAGCCCGGCACGGGCCAGCACCTTGGCGGTGGCCGGGATGATGCCGGTCAGCATGTAGACGGGATCGTCGCCGACGACGGTGGCAGTGTGCACCCGGGCGCGCGGGCGCCAGCCCCGCCGCCGGGCCGTCTCGCTCGTGGTCAACAGCAGCGCCGCGGATCCGTCGTTGAGCGGGCTGGAGTTGCCCGCCGTCACCTTCCAGTCCAGGTCGCCGAAGCGGCGGGTCCAGCGCTCGTCGGCGAAGGCCGCGGGCAGTTCGGCCAGCCGCTGGACGCCGGTGTCCGGCCGGATCGTCTCGTCCCGGTCGAGCTCCGCCCCGGGCACCGGGGCCACCTCGGCGGCAAACCGCCCGGCCTGCCACGCCTCGGCGGCTCGGCGGTGGCTCTCGGCCGCGAACTCGTCGAGCTGGGTACGCGACAGCGCCCATTTGCGGGCGATCAGCTCGGCGCTGACGCCCTGCGGGATGAGGCCGCCGGGGTAGCGTGCGGCCACCGAGGGGCCGGCCACGTCGGCCCGCACCCCGCCGACCAGCGCGCTGCTGCCGATCGGCACCCTGCTCATGGACTCGATCCCGGATGCGATGACAATGTCGTACGCCCCGGCGACCAGTCCCTGGGCGGCGAAGCTGAGCGCCTGCTGGCTACTGCCGCACTGCCGGTCGACGGTCACCCCGGGCACCGACTCCGGCATCCCGGCAGCCAGCGCCGCCAGCCTGGTGGTGTTGGTGCTCTGCTCGCCGACCTGCGCGACAGCACCCCCGATCACGTCGTCGATCTCGGCCGGGTCGAGCTCCGGCACCCGGGCCAGCAGGCTGCGCAGCGTGTGCGCGTGCAGGTCCACGGGATGGATGTGGGCGTAGCCGCCGCCGGCCTTGCCCTTGGCCGCCGGCGTACGAACCGCCTCGACGATGACCGCGTCTCGCATGGCTCACTCCTCTGCTCCGATGTGGTCTCCACGACGGCGGACGCGGTGGGCTGCGCGTTCCGGCCTTGCCGGGCCGCGCAGGCGCCGCTCCTCCGCGTGATCCGTCCGGCTGTGCTCAGCTGTAGAGCGCGACGGCGCCGCCCCAGAGCGCGCCGGGGTTGAGCCTGGTCGGGAAGCGTTCGAGCATGCCGCCGAAGAAGCCCAGCGCCGTGGTGTGTCGGGACAGCAGCTCGTCGGCGGTATCGAGGTACTCCCGGGTCTGGGCGAGAGCGCGGCCGGCGTCGTCGTCGAGGGCCTTGTCCTTGTGGCCCGCGACGATCAGGCGCGGGTGCAGGGCCTCGACGGCGGCGATGGCCTCGCGCCACCGGTCGCGGCCGCCGTCTGCGGACTCTACGAGGTACTGGTGCACGCCGTTGTAGACCACGTCGCCGGCGACGACGAGGTCGAGGTCGGGCACGTGCAGGACGCTGGTGTCGTCGGTGTCGCTGTGGCCGACCTCGACGATGCGCAGCTCGTGGCCTTCGAGCAGAAGCAGGTTGCCGGCCGGCGCGGTGGCCGTGACGGGCGCATCGGGGATCTGGCCGGGCAGCAGCCTGTCCCAGAAGCCTGCCCGGATGGCGACGTTGTGGTGCATCTGCTTGATGGTGCCGGCGGAGGCGACCACCTCGGCCCCGAAGCGTTCGGCGAGCACTCCGGCGGTGAACCAGTGGTCGCCGTGACCGTGTGTGGCGAAGATGTGGGTCAGGCGCTTGCCGCTCGCCTCGACCCAGGCGCCGACCTGCTCGGCCTGGGCGCGGGTCAGCGGCGGATCGATGAGCACGGCGTCCCGCTCGCCGGAGATCAGGGTGATCGACAGCGGCGAGAACGCCCGCCGATCACCGTTGGGCACCGGCTCGCTGACATCCAGCGGCACGGGGTCGGCGACGAAAACGTCGTAGCGGATGGTCATTGTTCTCACCTTCCAGCTGAATTCCACGCGGAGCCAGGCCCCGGCGGCTCGCGGGCGATGTCGAACCCTCGCCCTGACTTTCACATACTTAAGCTAGCTAGCTGGCACTGACTTTGTTAAGCCAGGTGGCAGCAATGAGACGAACGCCACATTCCGGTGTCAGCTGTGCCAGCTGGGCGCCGCTGACCCGCTCCAGTGCCTCGTCCAGGGTGATGACGCCCTCGTCGACCAGCTGTGGGGCGATGACGAAGGCCGCGGCGGGGGTGCGTTTGCCGACGCGGGTCTGCAGCATCCACAGCTTGCCGCGGTCGATCGTGATCTCGATGTCGCACAGGTCGCGGTAGTGCTGTTCGAGGGTGTCCATGTGGGACATGACGGCGGCGAAGTTCGCCGGGTCCAGTTCCTGCAGTCGCTGCAGCGGCACGGTGTTGCGGATGCCGGCGACCACGTCCTCGCCCTGGGCGTTCGGCAGGTAATCGCCGTACACGCCGCGCTGCCCGGTGGCCGGGTCCCGGGTGAATGCCACCCCGGTGCCGGAGCCTGGGCCATGGTTGCCGAAGACCATGGCCATCAGGGTGACCGCAGTGCCCAGGTCCTGCGGGATGTGCTCCTGGCGGCGGTACAGGGCAAGCGGCCGCCGGTGTGGAGGTGTGGTCAATGTTGGTGGATGCGTTGAATGCGGGTGCGCAACCGCTGCTGCATCAGATCCACTGCCTCGGTCAGGGTCGGGGCCGCGGCTCGAGCGTGCACGTCGATGCCGTTTACGTCCACGTCAACGCGAGCGGTGGCGGCCAGCGGAGCCGACCCCCGGTCGTGGCTGAGTTTGATCCGCACGAACAGTACCGCTGCCGGCGCGTGGCGCAACACCACGTGGACCTTGCGCGCAGCGTAGGCGATCAGGTCAGTCGGCACCGGGCCGTACGTGCGAACCTGCACGGGATGGTCTGCAACGATGTGACTGGTCATGGTGAACCTCCACTAGGTCGAATCACGGCAATGACCACGTTCCTGCGGCAGGTGGCGCCGCGACAGAGCCCGGCGTCATGCCCCGAGGTGCCGTTGGTCCCGAACCAGAGGCGACCCTGAGCCTGGGTGTCTTACGAAGGTGCGTCCGGAAGGCGAGGCGGTGGGTCGGTGCGGGCCGCGACGGGATCACCTACCGGGGTGTTAACACGTCAGCCCGTGGCTGGAAGCTTCGTGTTGATTGTGGTCTGGCCGATCGACTGGCTTGCGGCACCACCCGGCAAGGAATCGGCCGTGGTCTGCGAAGACGGACGTGACTTGCGCTCCGACGCCCTACCGGTGTCGCCTTCCGCTGCGGCTGCGCCACACTGACGGGGACATCGCGGCGGGATCGAGCGCTTACCCGGCCGTCGTCCAGTCCGCTGTGACGGCCGTGATCGGCGCCCGATTGATGTGGCATCGCATGGTGCACACGGATGGCGTCACAGCTCACGTTCGCGCCAGAACCTCGCAGTGACACATCGGCATCCGTTGACGCCATAACAGTGAACATTGTTTCCTGTTTGGTCTCACGTTAACGGAGGTCCACCATGAGACGACTGGCACTGGCCGTCGCCGTCGCGATCGGCCTGGCCACAGCCGTCCCGGCCGCCGCCGCGCCACCACCCGCCGCCCCTGCGGCGGTGCAGGCGGCGGCGGTGACGCCGATTCAGATCTACGGTGCCTGGCACTGCAGCAACGACGCCTGCACCTGGGCGGCGGTGCGAAGCGTGGCCGAGTTCGACAGCCAGAACCACTGGCTGATCGACCGCGGCGACGGCCGACCCTCGGTCAACGTCGTCGTGCTCAGCTTCGTCAACCCGCTTCGCCTGCTCAATCAGACCACCGACGCCGGCAACCTCAACGGCCTGCCCCGTGGCATGACCGCGGAGATCGTCAACTACTTCACCTCCCGTGGCATCAGGGTGATGTTCTCCATCGGCGGCATCACCTACACCGACGACTGGGACGCCGCCCTGTCCGCCAACGCGACCCTGCTCGGGCAGCGCGCCGCCGCCGTCGCGACGCAGTTCGGCGTCGGCATCGAGATCGACTACGAGCAGAACACCAACCCGAACCTTGTCGGCCTGCAGAACTTCATCAACGCCTACCGGGCCGTGCACCCCTACAACGCCGCCGGCACGGACCCGACCGCGCGGCTGACCATCGACGTGGCCGCCGGAGACCGGTGGCTGATCGACATCAACCGCAAGGCCACCGCCGACTGGCTGCGCACCGACACCCCGGTGCTCGACTACGCCAACGCGATGGTGCCCGCCCGCCAGCCCTCGGCGTCCACAGCGCAGGCCAACTGGCAGGAACACATCGACGGCAAGCCGCAGTACAGCCCACCGGTGCTGCCGCTGGCACCGGCGAAGTTCACCGGCGGGTTCTACGTCGCGGTCGGCGGCAAGGTCATCCCGGAGTGCAACAACTACGCCAACTCACTGCAGAAGGCCACCGCGCCCTACGTACAGTCGGTGACGCCCAACGGCGCCGGCACGAGCGCGGGCATGCTCGGGTTCATGTTCTGGGCGGCGGAGAAGCCGTCCACCCGAGGCATCGGCACCGCACCGCCGAACACCTGCGAGGGCGGCATGGGGGTCGGAGCGACCAGCCTGAACATCCCGATCCCGATGGCGGCACTGCGCCAGAGCTGACCCGCCACGCGGGCTGGACCTCGGCCGTCCCGGCGGCACACGCCGCCGGGACGGCCGGCCCAGGATGCGGGCCACGCAGGTCGGCGGGTGGAGCAGATCGATCGCGTGCGGCCCGCGACGCAGCCGCGAATGTCGGCGATCCCTCGCCCGAGCCGTTGGTCGAACTCGTCGCCGGCCACAACGTCACAGTGACGCCGCCAGCACGCCGCACGCTGTTGTGAACAGAGCCAGTCGTCAATGGATATCGGCCGCTTCGGGCTCGCCCCTTTGCGCATTGCCGAACACGCACCGCCGAACGAAGCGACGCCCGCACAGGACAGTTCCGCATCACCACCGCAAGCACCAGACTCCTCCCGTCCCAGGAGCGTGCCATGGACACCGCAGTCCGCCACCGAACGTCCGCAATCCTCACCGCCGTCGTGCTGACCGCCGCGCTCGTGCCACCGCCGCCGGTCTCCGCCGCCGTGTTGCCCTACCAGGACCCGTCCCTGCCGGTCGCCACCCGCGTGAGCGACCTGCTGTCGCGGATGAGTCTCGACGAGAAACTGGGCCAGATGACCCAGGCCGAACGCGGCTCGGTCGCCGCCGCCGACATCACCACCTACCGGCTGGGCTCGATCCTGTCCGGTGGCGGCTCGGCCCCCACCCCCAACACCGCGACCAGCTGGGCCGACATGTACGACGGCCTCCAGGCCGCGGCCCTGGCGACCCCGCTTTCCATCCCCATGATCTACGGCGTCGACGCCGTGCACGGGCACAACAACGTCGTCGGCGCGACGATCTTCCCGCACAACATCGGTCTCGGTGCGACCCGCGACCCGGCACTGGTCCAGCAGATCGGCCGTGCCGTGGCCGAAGAGGTGTCCGGCACCGGCATCGACTGGGACTTCGCGCCGTGCCTGTGCGTGGCCCGCAACGATCGCTGGGGCCGCACCTACGAGTCCTTCGGCGAGACCCCCGACATCGCATCGTCGATGACCACCGTCATCACCGGACTGCAGGGCAGCACGCTGGGCGGCCCGGCATCGGTGCTGGCCACGGCGAAACACTACGTCGGCGACGGCGGCACCGTCGGCGGCGACGACCAGGGCGACACGGCGCTGCCCGAAGCGCAGCTACGTGCGATCCACCTGCCGCCGTTCCAGGCCGCCGTGCAGCGCGGGGTCGGCTCGGTCATGATCTCCTACAGCAGCTGGAACGGCGTCAAGCTGCACGGCA
Source organism: Catellatospora sp. NPDC049111 (assembly GCF_040648615.1). Lineage (NCBI taxonomy): Bacteria > Bacillati > Actinomycetota > Actinomycetes > Micromonosporales > Micromonosporaceae > Catellatospora > Catellatospora sp. NPDC049111. Next base: position 26,816 of record NZ_JBEZEB010000037.1, read on the forward strand.
ACCAGTACCTGATCACCACTGTGCTCAAGGGTGAGCTGGGTTTTACCGGGTTCGTGGTCTCCGACTGGAACGGTATCGACCAGATCGACGGCCAGTCCGGCTTCACCGCCGCCGAGGTCAGCGCCGCGATCAACGCCGGTATCGACATGGTCATGGTGCCGACCGCCTGGAAGAACTTCATCACGCTGCTGCGGGCCGAGGTCGCCAACGGCCATGTCCCGCTGTCGCGCATCGACGACGCCAACCGGCGCATCCTGGCCAAGAAGTTCGAGCTCGGGCTCTTCGAACGGCCGATGACCGACCGCACCTACACCCCGACTGTCGGCAACGCGGCACACCGAGCCCTGGCCCGGCAGGCCGTCGCGCGCTCGCAGGTGCTGCTCAAGAACACCGGCGGGGTGCTGCCCTTGGCCCGCGACGGCGGCAAGATCTTCGTCGCGGGCAAGAACGCCGACAACATCGGCCACCAGTCCGGCGGCTGGACCATCTCCTGGCAGGGCGGCTCCGGCGCCATCACACCCGGGACGACGATCCTTCAGGGTATCCGCGCCGCCGTCGGCCCCACCACGACCGTCACCTACAACCAGCGCGGCTCCGGCATCGACGGCACCTACCGGGCCGCGATCGCGGTCGTGGGGGAGACCCCGTACGCCGAAGGGCAGGGCGACCGCACCGGCAGCATGAGCCTGGACCGCGAAGACCTGCGGACCATCGACACACTGCGCAAAGCCGGCGTGCCGGTCATCGTGGTGCTCGTCTCGGGCCGACCGCTGGACATCGCCGCGAACCTGCCCGCCTGGAACGCGCTGCTGGCCGCCTGGCTGCCGGGTACCGAGGGTGGCGGCGTCGCCGACGTGCTCTTCGGAATCGTTCCGCCGACCGGGAAGCTGCCGATGACCTGGATGAATTCGGTGTCCCAACAGCCGATCAACGCCGGTGACGGGCAGACTCCGCTGTTCGCGCAGGGCTTCGGCCTGACGTACTGAATTCGCCGGGGCCGGTGCGGGGACGCCGCACCGGCCCCGGCAGACACCGGCTTCCCGGAACAGGCATCAGCAGTCTGCACGCTCCACTGTGCTAGGCGAGCCGGGAGAAGCATATGTGGAACGCCCCGCCGGCTTGTGGCCGGCGGGGCGCAGGTAGCAGCGGGACAACTAGCAGTTCGGTGCGGAGGTTCCCACGGCGCAGACCACGCTCACGCCGGCCGAGGCCGTGCCGGACGTGGCCGAGGCGTAGACCGTCTGGGTCTGCGCGTTGAACTTGGGGCCGAACATGTACTGGACCCCGGTGTAGCCGTAGGAGTTCACCGAGGTGAGCAGCGTTCCGGCGGTGTACACGGCCGGGTCGGTGGTGCCGAAGATCCACGGGCCGCCGGAGGAGCCGCCGCCCATGTTGCAGGCGACGCCCCAGGTCGGTGCCCCGTAGGGGTCGGCGGTCGTCGGGCCGGCGCAGTAGATGAGGTCGTTGCCCTTGTACTTGCCCTCGGCGGGATAGCCGAACGCCCACTTCGTGACGCTGTCGGCCACGCTGGCGGTGTTCAGGCCGTAGCCGCCGGTGGCGGCGTCGAGTTCGGCGGTGCCGGCGCCGGCGATGCGCAGCCCGACGCGGGCGAAGGCGTAGTCGACCCGGACGGTCTCGTCGGATCCGAATCCTGCGGGTACGAAGTCGTCGTGTGCGGTGAGCAGGTTCGCCCGCCAGCAGCCGTCTGCCCGGGTGTTGCAGTCGTAGCTGGGCTGGGCGTCGAAGTTCGGCAGGTACAGGAAGTTGTAGGACCAGCCGTCGCTGCCGTCGTAGACGCAGTGCCCTGCGGTGAGGACGATCGAGTAGCCGTTGCCGGTCGAGGAGTCGTTGACGACGCTGCCCGAGCAGATCCAGTCCGAGCCGCCCGAGGAGAACAGGATCCGGCCGGAGCGCTGCTGGATCGCGCCGCCGTTGGCCCATGACGAGCCGGTGACCACGCCGCCTCCACCGCCACCGCCGGGCTTGGCGTGCGGAACCATCTTGCCGTCGTCGGTGCGGACGAAGTCGCGGAACTTCGCGTTGGCGATCCGCGCCGGAGTCCAGTAGGCCAGCACGCGGGCGTCCTCGGCGCGGTCGGCAGCCGTCCGGTCTGTGCCTGCGGCTGCGGCTGCGGTTCCGGTTCCCGGAAGCAGCAGCGACAGCATGAGTGCGCTGAGAAGGATGAGGATTCGTGAACGCATGCGAAAAGGCCTCCGACCTCGCAGGTTCCGTTGGGGTGCCCGCCATTCAAACGCACTGCGGATCGGCGAACAACAGCGATGATCGCAAATATCCGAATCGCGGGCCGATCTGGCTTTCCGGCGGTGGCGCTGTCGGGGGTCTGCGACGCGGTCGCGCCTGTGTGGACAGTCGAAGTGCCAAACAACGTCGCGGACCGCGACATCGACCCGGCGGGCCCACCTGGCCGCAGCGTGTGCGGTCGGCAATGGTTGGGGCCCGGATGTGAGGCACGGTTACGCAGGCGGCCGACATCGGTGTGACGGTCGGGGCCGCGGGCGGATAGACGCGGTGCCCGCCGGGTCTGCGCGCCGGTTCGGCGAGCAGGCCCCGGCGTTCGTAGTTGCGCAGCGTCCGCAGCTGGCGTGCGGGTGCTCGGGCCGCACCAGGTTCGGCGCATGCTGGTGACGAGTCTGCTGGATGATTGCTACGACGTGCACGAGGTCGCCGAGCGAATGGGCGACGCTGATGCGCTACTACACGCGGGTCAACGCGGTGCACCTCCAGCGGGCCGCCGACGATGCCGCGGAGATGGGCAGTCTGATCGTGACGTGGTCGTTGAGCTCGCCGGGGATCCTGGTGACGGCGCCGACCTGGTGGAACCCGGTCGGCATCGGCGGCGGCGCGGGCACTTGCTTGATCTTCAAGTCACCGCTGCGGGCCGCGGTTGGGTCCTTGTACGACTCACGGGCGTCTGTCACCGGCCGGCCGCGCCGGCGCCGCGTCTGGTGCCCAGTGGCCGGCGGCTGGCGACGACTCGGGGCAGATGTCGGGTCCGGTGGTGTCATGGGCTGGACCCAGGTCGCCAGCGCCAGGGGCGGCAGCATCCGGGGGGAGCGGTGGCGGCGTCGTCGGCGTACACCTCGCCAGCACGGTGACACCGCCTACCTGCACGTCGACGACGACGGCCCCGGCGTGAGCCCCGCCGACCGCAAAGCGCAACAACATCCTCCGTCGGCAGGGAGTGTTCGCTTCCGTGATCATCGCCTCCCTCCCTTCCCCGGCCACGGCGGTGTGGCACCTCGGTCCGGTGCCGCTGCGGGGTACGCGCTGTGCATCATCGCGGGCATCGTGCTCGCCTGCGTCGTCACCGACCGGCGGATGCGCAGCCGGGGTGCCCCGCCGTGGGCCGTGCTCGACATCGCGGTGTGGGCGGTGCCGTTCGGGATCGTCGGCGGGCGGATCTACCACGTGCTCAGCTCGCCCGAGGCGTACTTCGGCACGGGCGGCGATCCGGTCAAGGCGTACTACATCTGGGAGGGCGGCCTCGGCATCTGGGGCGGCGTCGCCGGTGGCGCGGTCGGCGCGTGGCTGGCCTGCCGACAGCTCGGCATGTCGCTGAGCTTCGTGGCCGACTGCATCGCGGTGGGTCTGCCGATGGCCCAGGCTGTGGGCCGGCTGGGCAACTGGTTCAACAACGAGCTGTACGGCAGCCGGACCGACCTGCCGTGGGGTCTGCGGGTCCACCGCATGTCCACCGGCGATCCGGGCCATGCCGTACTGGGCGCGGACGGCGAGCCGCAGCTGATCGGCGGGCTTACCACCCGACGTTTCCTCTACGAGCTGCTGTGGAACCTGGGCGTCGCCGGCGCGGTGTACGCCCTGGACAAGCGCTTCAAGTTCGGCAGAGGCCGTACGTTCGCGCTGTATGTGATGCTGTATACCCTGGGCCGGGTGTGGATCGAGGCGATGCGCACCGACCCTGCGACGATGATCGTCGGCGTCCGCCTCAACGTCTGGACGTCGATCCTCGTCTTCGTGGGAGCGGCGGTGTTCTTCCTCTTGCTCAAGGGTCCGCAGCAGTTCCTTATCCCGGCCGTCGACGCCGCCGGCGAACCTGCCGGGGGATTTCAGGCTGTGACGGCCGAGCAGTATCAGGCGTTCCAGATCGACGGTGCCCGCCCGGCGGGTGATGCCGCCGACGAGGACGTGCTCGTACCTGGCGGTGGCGGGCAGGAGCATGAGGAGGTCCTGCGCCGGTGACCTTGCCGGGCGGCGTCGCGGTCTCGGCGGCGAGCGGACCCCTGGCCTGGTTGTCGCTGCGGCGAGGGTCAGGCCAGGTCGAGGGTGATTTCCGGCGGGTCGGTGATGGTGTTGTGCACGGTGCAGTGCGAGGCGACCGCCTGCAGCGCCGCCCGACGTTCGACGGGCACGTCGGCGGGCACCCGCAAGGTCAAGGTGACCGCCGCGACCCGCGCCGGCCGGTCGGTGGCCATGGTGTAGCCCACCCCGACCGCTAGCCCGTCGCGGCTGTAGCCGTGGCGGGTCAGGTAGCGGCCTGCGTAGAACGCGACGCAGGTGGCCAGCGACGCTACGAACATCTCGGTGGGCGTGGGGGCGCTGTCGGCACCGCCTGCTTCGGCGGGCTGGTCCACCAGGATCCGGTGTCCCCGCACCGCCACCTCGTACGCCTCGCCGGACACGAACCTGACGTCCAACCCCGGTGTCTCGACCGTCGCAGTCGCCTTCTGCTCTGCCTGGACGCGCATGGCGGCCCTCCTTGTCGATGATCGGGCTGTCGCTCCTCCATCCGACACCCGCCAGAGCGCCAGCGGCAGAGCATCCGGGCCCGCCCTCCCGGGCCGTTGTACCCCCGGACGCGACGCCAGCAGCCTGACCTGTCCGGTCGGCCGTTCAGTGGCGTCCACGTAGTCTCGCCCAGAACCCTCGCGCGGGCTGGTCGGCCGATGTACCGCAGGCGCACCGCTGGGGCTTCGGCACGTCGGCGAGGACCTGCTCGATGTGCATCCCGCAGCCCCGGTACGTGGGTTTGCCGCACTTGCCGCAGACGGCACGCTGACACATGACGCTCTCCTCCGTGGATCTCGTGTCTCCGGTGGATAATACCCCGGGGGGTATATTCGGCCGCCGGTGGTCCCTCTTCGATGCTTGCTTGAAGGACCACCGGCGTATCGATGCCACCGTCGGCTGGCCGCCGGCCGGTTGTGGAAGGGTCCTAACTGGCGAGTTGGCCGGCCAGGACGCCCACGCCCATGACCACCACGAGCCAGCCGAAGGTACGGCGCAGCAGGGCGGGGTCGATCCGTCCGGCCAGCCTGCCGCCGGCGAAGCTGCCGAGGACGGCGACGGCGGTGACGGCGGCGGTCAGGCGCCAGTCGATGGTGACGCTGTGCAGGTATCCGGACAGCCCGGCGGCCGATTTCATCGCGATGACGAGTAGTGACGTACCTACGGCGATGGGCATGGGCAGGCCGCCGAGCAGGACCAGGGCCGGCACGACGAGGAATCCGCCGCCGGCGCCGACCAGGCCGGTGGCCAGTCCGACGGCTGCGCCTTCGGCCAGGATCTTGGCCACGGGCAGCGGCTGGTCGTGGCGCGGGTCCGGTGCGGTGTTGCCGGGCCGTGATCGGAGCATCGCGACCGCGGTGATCAGCATCATCACTGCGAAGGCGATGAGCAGCACGGTGCCGGGGATGTACTGGGCGACCCGGCCGCCGGCGTAGGCGCCGGCCATGCCGGCCGCGCCGAACAGTGCTCCGGTGCGCCATTGCACCCGGCCCGCACGGGCATGCGGGACCAGTGCGACCGCGCTGGTCACCCCGACCGCTACCAGTGACATGGCGATCGCCGACTTGGGTTCGACTCCGGCGAGGTAGACCAGCACGGGGACGGTGAGGATGGATCCGCCGCCGCCGAGCAGTCCCAGGGTCACGCCGATGGCGACCGAGGCGGCCAGGGTGAGGGCGAGCGCGGCGGTCACCGGGCGGCCCTGTCGCGCAGCCGGGCGACGGCATGCCCGGCGTCGGTGCTGTTGCGGGGCCGGTTGTAGGGCAGCTTGGACAGCATCATGCCCATGGCGCAGGTGTCGGTCAGGGCCGCGAAGGTCAGCCCTGCGCCGATGAGTCCGGCCACGTACCGTGCTGCGGGCAGCCAGATGCTCGCGACGACCGCGGCGAGCACGATGCCTCCGGCGGCCAGGCGCACCTGGCGTTCCAGGGACCATCGCTGGTGGCCGCGGACCACGGGTGCGCCTGCGGCGATCCAGGCGTTCATGCCGCCGGTCATGACGGTGGCACCGGTGGTGCCGGCGGCGGCGAGTCTGGTCTGGCACTGCCCGGCGCGGTTGCCGGACTGGCAGACGATGACCATGGTGCCGCCGGCGGCGGCGACGATGTGCTGCAGGTGCGCGTCGACCTGGTCGAGGGGCAGGTTGATCGAGCCGGCGATGTGCGCGCTCTCGTACTCGCCGGGTGTGCGTACATCGACGAGCAGTACGTCGGGGTTGGCGGCGATCAGTGCCCGGGTGGACACGATGTCGATGGCGGCGGATGTGGTCGGGGTCATGACAGTTTCCTTCGCGGGTTGGCGGTCAGCGGGTCAGGGCGGCGGCGACATCAGGCACGCCAGCGCCGTTAAGCGCCACGGGCTGGTAACCCGCACGCAGCAGTAGCGTCGCGGCGATGGCGGCGCGGCGGCCGGAGCCGCAGGCGATCAGTACCGGGCGGTCGCGGTCCAGCTCGGCGGGGATGCCGTCGGTGAGCAGGTCGGGCAGGAACCGCCGCACCGCACCGTTTAGGCCCGCGGACGCCTGCTCGCTGGGCATGCGCACGTCGAGCACCTGTGCGTCGGCGGCGGCGACGCGCTCGAGGAAGGTCGCCAGGTCGGCCAGCTCGAAGCGGGTGGTGGCCGCCTCGCCGAGCTCGAACACCACTCCGGCCACGCTGTCGATGCCGATCTGTGCCAGCTGCGTGACCGCATCAGCGACGTCCTGGCCGCGTTCGGCGACCAGCACGATCGGCTCCTGATACGGCAGCAGCCAGCCAGCCCAGGAGCCGAAGTCGGTGCCCAGCTCGATGCCGACCGCACCGGGCAGGTGCCCCGCGGCCAGCGCGGCGCGGGGTCGGATGTCAACCACATGGGCCGTCGCGGGGATCTCGGCGGGGGCCAGCTCGGGCAACGTGAGCGCGGGCATGGGCGGCACGCCGAGCGTGTTCGCCGGGCCCATGTGCTGGTAGAAGGCCGGGATGGGCATCGGCTCGGCCATCAGCCGCTGGGCGAAGGCCTCGGCATCGCCGATGGCCAGCAGCGGGTTAGTGTCGACCTCGGCGCCGATGGTGGAGGTGTAGCGGCCGGCGCCGCTGGACGTGCAGAACGAGCCCTCGCCGTGGGTAGGCAGCAGCTCTACGTCGCGGGGCAGTGCCGCCAGCCGGTGCAGCGAGCCGTACTGCAGCTTCGCCAAGGTACGGGCGCGGGGCCGGCCGAGCAGGTCAGGCCGGCCCGCGGAGGCGACCAGGAGGCTGCCGCCGGAGAACACGGCTACCGGTTCGCCGTCGATGAGCACCAGGTAGCTGGTGTGCTCGGGAGTGTGGCCCGGGGTGTGGATCGGCCGCAGGCTCAGTCCCTGCTCACCCTTGATGTCCTCCAGGTGGAACGCCTGTGTGTGTGGGTAGGCGGCGGCGGCCGCTGCGGGCAGGACCAGCTCGGCGCCGGTGCGCAGGGCGGCCTGCTCGCCACCGGAGACGTAGTCGTTGTGCAGGTGCGTCTCCAGCACGAACCGCAGAGCCACGTCGCGCTCGGCGGCCGCGGCCAGGAACCGGTCGATGTCGCGCTGCGGATCGACGAGCACGCCCTGACCCTCGTGGGTCAGCAGGTAGGTCTGGTCGCCCAGACCGGGCGTACGGAACGAGATGATCTCCACTTTTCACTCCTTCTCTATACCCCTGGGGGTATATTTCTTTGACACTTCGGCAGGCAAAATACCCCCGGGGGTATCTTCCGAGCCGGAAGAAGCCGACACCGGGGCCGGTGTCGGCTGAAGGATCAGGCGAGGGCCAGGAACAGCTTCTCGAGCTCGTCCTCGTTCATCGGCGGCTGCTCGCCGCGCTCACGGGCGCGCTGGCAGTGCCGAAGGCCGGACGCGACCAGCTTGAACCCGGCCCGGTCCAGGGCCTTGGACACGGCGGCGAGCTGGGTGAGCACCTTCTCGCACTCATCGCCGTCCTCAATCATCGAGATCACGCTGGCCAGCTGGCCCTGGGCGCGCTTGAGCCTGTTGAGGGCATCGCCAGCGAGTGCTTCGTTGAGCTGCATAGCCCCAACATACCCCCATGGGTATAGCGCGGCAAACCTAGAGCGCTACCACGCTCACAGCTGGGACAGGCGCTGGTTGTCAACGATGCGACGCTGTGCCGCTTCATGACGTGAGTCGCCCGACGTGGCCGCACCACGGCACGGGCGGTTCCTACATCGCTCTGCCGACCGGGTTTCTACGTCGACAACGGCAACCAGCTTCCGCTATGGGACCGGCTGCCCCAGCTGGCCTACTGGCTCGCGCCGGCCTTGGTGGGCGTGCCGTTGATCTGGTGGGCGCTCGGCCGCTACCACGCCGGCATCAGCACGAGACCACCGAACTCGCGCTAGCCGCCGCGTCGTGTGCCAAGGCGTGCCCCCCAAATCCGCCAACAGCCCTCCCGCCATAGGACCGCTCTCATATCGTGAGCTGGGGTTTCGTCGAGGCGGAGGGAGCCGATCATGCCTCGCAAGCAGAGCCACGCCACGATCATGCAACAGGGCGTCACCCACGCGCTGGAATGCCACCGCATCTGCGAAGAAACGATCACCCACTGCCTGCAGGCGGGCGGTAAGCACGTCGAGGCCGCGCATATCCAGCTGCTCACTGACTGCGCCGACATCTGCCGCACAGCGGCCGATTTCATGGTGCGGGGCAGCGAGTTCCACCCGGCGGTCTGCGCGGTCTGCGCCGACGTGTGCGAACGGTGCGCGATCGACTGCGAGCGCTTCAGCGGTGATGAGCAGATGGCCAAATGCGCAAAGGCATGCCGCGAATGCGCGCAGTCGTGCCGGCAGATGGCAGGCGCGCTGGCGTGAGCCTGCCAGCCTTCCTCACAGCCAGTGGTCGCTGCGGGGCCACGGCTCGCGACGGGCTCGCCCCGCCGACGGCCACAGCACGCCCCGACGCAGCAGCGGCCGGCGCGCAGCGACAGGACTGAATCGCCGGTGACCGAGAACTTGCCGAACCTGCAGCACCCGAGATTCGCGCGGTTCTACACACGCATCAGCACCCTGGCCGAAGCCCACGGCGCCGCCGCGCACCGTACCCGGCTGCTGGCCGGACTCACCGGATCCGTGATCGAGGTAGGGGCCGGCAACGGACTCAACTTCGCGCACTACCCGGCCGGCGTGACCGGTGTTCTGGCTGTCGAACCCGACGACACGCTACGCGAACATGCACAGCGGGCGGCACGCCACGCGCCTGTAGTGGTGGACGTCGTCGCCGGGCACGCCGATGCCCTGCCCGCCGCCGACGCGGTCTTCGACGCGGCCGTGACCTCGCTGGTCTTGTGCACCGTGCCCGACCCCGGGCACGCGCTGGCGGAGATCCGCCGTGTGCTGCGCCCCGGCGGTCAGCTGCGCTTCTACGAGCACGTCCGCTCCGACGAACCGGCGCTGGCCTGGCTGCAGGACAGGATCGCGCCGCTGTGGTCGCGGCTGGCCGGCGGCTGCCGACCCAACCACGACACCGAAACCGTGATCAGCGTCAACGGGTTCACGATCGACACCTGCGAGCGGTTCGGGTTCAGCCCTGCCCCAGGCATCCCCCGCTTTGCCCACATCCTCGGTAGGGCTCGACCGCGCGCCGACAGCGGTCGATGACTGACGTTTGGCTTTGTTCGCGCAGTTGAGGCATCAGTGTCGCTGAGTTGGGCCCCGGCGGGATCTGACGGAAGCTGGCTCTGAGCGAGGCCGCCGTGGATTTCACATGCGGTGCGGGTGACGCGACGCGAGACGGGCAAGCAGTTGGGCGTACGGTGCCCGAGGATGGCTCGGTCAGACCGCGGGGTCTGGTACGCGAAAGGGCGGATCCATCTGCCTGGACCAGGTCCGAGCAGCCACCTTCGGTCTCGTCAGCTGGTGGGGCTGGGTGTCGCTCCCAGCATCTGGCGCATCTGCTGGATCTGAGCGGTCTGGCTGGCTTGGATCTTTGCGGCGAGCTGCTTGACGGCCGGGTTGGCGCCACCGGCGATCTCGGCCTTGGCCATCGCGACCGCGTCCTCGTGGTGGGCGATCATCATCTGCAGGAACATGCGGTCGAACTGCTCGCCGGTCATGTTCTGCATCCGTCCCATGTCGGGCATCGGTCCCATCGACGGCATCATGCCGCGGCCCATCGGCGGCGACATCGACGGCAGTGCCATGCCGGGCCCCATCGACGGCACGGGCTTGCCCCACTGCTGCAACCAGGCGCTCATCTGCTCGATCTCGGGCTTCTGCTCCTGCTCGATCTCGACGGCGAGCTGCTTGACGTCGGCGTCGGCGGCCTTCTGGGCGGCCATCTGGGCCATCATCAGCGCCTGCTGATGGTGCGGGATCATCTGCTGGAGGAACTGCACGTCGGTGTCGTTGAACTGCTGTGTCGGGCTCGGCTGCGCCACCGCAGGCACCGGTGCGCTCTGCGTGGTCTGCGTGCCGGCGCAGCCGACCACGGTGCTCGCGGTGATCAGCGCTGCGGTGAGCGCCACGGTGCGAACGGCGTGACGCATGTCTGCCTCCCAGGGACGAGTCGCCTCGACAACCCTAAGTCCGAAAAGGGCTCATAGGTGGGGATATGCGTCAACTGGTGCGGCGCCGGTGGTGACCGGGCGGGCAGCCGCACGGTGCCGGTTGGTGGTACCGGCACCGTGCGGCGCGTGGTCGGTCAGGTCTGTAGCGCGTGGACGGCCTGGTATCCGGCGGCGGTGATCGCTGCGGCGATGACGGCCGGGTCGACACCGTTGTCGGCGGTCACGACGGTGCGGCCTTTGCGGACGCTGGTCTCGGCCCGCTGCACGCCGGGGACCTCGTCTTCGAGGGTCTCGTCGATGAGCAGCCCGCAGCTGGCGCAGTGCATCCCGCTGACGGTGAAGACGTAGGTGGTGCTCATGAGGTCTGCTCCGTGACGGTCAGGCGGCCGGTGTACATGCCCATGCCGCAGGAGTACCCCAGCGGGCCCGGCTTGAGGACGCCGAGGTCGATGCGGGTGTCGCCGTTGACGGGAAGGATTTTCTCGACGTTGAGGCTGGGAATGACGAACGACCGCACGCAGCCCTGCGCCTTGTCCGAGCGCACGATCAGCGTCGTGGGCAGCCCGGCAGCCACTTCAAGATTGGCCGGGGTGTAGGCGCCGGTGACCGCGCTGACGATCACCGTCTGGTGGCCGGCCTCGACGCTGACCCGGGGTCCGGTGACCGCCGCGGGGGCGTCGCCGGTCAGGGCCAGGGCGTAGGCGATCTGGCTGGCCGCGACCGGGGAGCCGGACAGTTCCAGGCCGCCGTTGAGGGTGTAGGCGCCCAGGGCCAGGATCAGCACGCCGGTCGCGACGGCCAGGCGCTTGGCCCAGGTGCCGGCGGCACGGCGGGCACGGGCGGCGGCGAAGCCGAGCACGGTGAACAGCGGCGCGGTCCCCACCACGAACACGGCCATGATCAGCGCGCCCTGCCACGGCGACCCGGACGCCACGGCCAGGGCCATGACCGACAGCGTCACCCCGCAGGGGATCAGGACGCTGGCCACGCCGAGCACGGCCGGAGCGAGTGCGGACTGCGAGCGGGCGCGGCCGCGTACCAGCCGGGTCCAGGAGGCCGGGGGAGTGAAGGTCAGGCCCTGGAACGCCTTGACGCCCAGCTGGCCGAGGCCCATGGCGATGATCAGCAGCCCGGCGCCGATCTGGACCATGGCGCGCAGGTGCATGCCGAGCTGCACCGCCGTGCCGAGGGCGCCGAGCAGGGCGCCCAGCAGGGCGTGGGAGGCGAGTTTGCCGACCAGGAACCCGCCGACGGGGGCGAGGTCGTCACCGACGCCGGCTTGCGCGACCGCAGCCGCACGGCGAGGGCTGGGGCCGGTGGTGACGGGTTGGCGCTGGCGGGATACCAGGCCGGCCAGGAGGCCGCCCTGCACCGCGGCGCACGACACGCCGCCGGCGAGCAGGCCGAGCAGTAGCACGGAGAAAAGACTTGTCGACACGGTGGAATGAAGCCTTTCGCAAGAAGGAGGAAACCAGCGGCACGACATCCACATCAGTGGATGCATGGGGGCGGGTTTCTCCTACGTGCGCAGGATGCACAACTGTGCGAGGGTCGCCGCGCGGGGCAGCGGCCCGACAGGGCGCACCAGAGCCTGGCCGGCCCGTCGCAGCGGCGTCAGCACCCGAGCCGGTTGGGCCAGCAGCAGCAGCGCTGCGGCGATCGCAGCCAGCACGCTCATGCACGCCACGGCCAGGCTGCTGTGCCCGCCGCCGTCGGTGGGCTGGTCACCGTGCCCGGTACCGCCCGGGTGCCCGTCGTGGCCTGCGTCGGCTGCCATCGCCGCCGGCATCAGCAGCGGGGCCATGTCGTCGGTGCACTGCCACGACTGCCACAGCCCGAGCCCTGCCAGCAGCAGCGCGACGAGCACGACACGCAGCGGCATCGCCGCTCGTCGGGTCGCGCTGTGCTGCATGGCAGAAGGATACGGGGTGCGTCTGGCCGCGCTCTGCCGCTGCCGCTGCGCCGCAGAGGGATCAGCGTGCATCGGCTGGCTCGGTCGCGGCGATGCGACGACCAGGTGGCTGCACATGCGGGACCAGCCGCTCCGGTGGGTCGGCGACCCCGGGCCCGCCTGCAGCGATCCAGTCGACGACGGCCTGGGTCAGCGTCGCGTCGAGGATGCGCCCGAGCCAGGTGACCCGGCCGCCGGCGGCACTGCCGGCAGGGCTGGGCAGCACCACGATCGTGTTGCTGCGCTCGCAGTTGCCCAGGCAGCCGGTGACCGCCAGGTCGACGCCCGCAGCGGCGCTTAGCTGGTCGACCTGCTGCCGGTGGTCGGTGTCGGGATGTTTGTCGGTCGTGCCGCAGCAGCAGCCGCGGCACAGCACGACCCGGCAGGTGCCTGCCGCAGGGATGGGGGAGGACATGCGGAGTGTGGCCTTCCGGGCGGGGTGCGCCGGTGGCGCCGCCCGGACTCGGGCGTCGCCACCGGCGCTGTGTGGTCAGGGGCGTGCGGTGACGGTGTCGTGGGCACGGCCTCATTCTGTGGGGTGATCCTCCTGCGCACCGCTTGGACGGTCGGGATCGCTTGGTCGCGCGACCAAGGCGTGGCCACACCGATCAGCCGGTCATGATCGCGTACCACGGCCATCGAAGCATGATCGAACCGGTGGCCCCGCAGCGACGCGAGCACGGTGTGCACGGGCCTGCCGGCGCGGCGATCAGCACGTTTCGCCTGGCGTGCCGCGGGGTGAAGCCCAATAGTTGGCCAGCCTTCGGTCCGGCGGTCACCGGAGCCCGTCGCATGTCGCCGTGCTCACGAGTCGACTGTGCATCTCGACCGGGCGACATGGACGCAAATGTGCCACGCCGGCTCGCTGTCGCGTGTGCCGTCTTCGGGCAGCCCGTGACCAGGGAGACTTGGCTGGCCCGGGTCGTTTGGCCCTGGCCGGCGGTGGCGGGCAGAGCGATGCTGGACGCGTGATCGTGGCTGCCGTGCCACTGGGCGATATATGCCCGATTAGGCGGAACATTGCTCTTGACCTGAGTCTGCCAGGGCCATGGTCATGACCGCATCCACCGCTGTGCAGCCGGGCACGTCGGCGCCGCTGGAGGTGGCGGCGGTCGCCGCGCTGCCTGCGGCCGACGTGCTGCGGCGGTTGGACGCCAGCGCGCAGGGTCTGACCAGTGCGCAGGTCAGGCAGCGGCTGGCCCGGTACGGGCCGAACGCGGTGTCGACGCATCGGGCCAGGGCGCTGGTGGTGCTGTGGCATCAGGTCCGTTCGCCGCTGCTGGGGTTGCTGCTGGCCGCTGCGCTGGCGTCGGTGTTCTTCGGGCAGGGCACCGATGCGCTGATCATCGGGGTGATCGTGGCGGCGTCGGTCGGGCTCGGCTTCGTCAACGAGTACCGGGCGGAGAAGGCCGCCGAGGCGCTGCATTCGCAGATCCGCGACGACACGCTGGTGATACGCGATGGCGGGCCCGTCGAGGTGGAGGTGACCGGTCTGGTCCCGGGCGATGTGGTCGACCTGCGGCTGGGCGATGTCGTCCCGGCCGACCTGCGGCTGCTGCACGTGGCCGGGCTGGAGTGCGACGAATCGATCCTGACCGGCGAATCCCTGCCGGTAGGCAAGGACATCGGTGTGACGCCCGAGGGCGCCGGCCTGGCCGACCTGTCCGGGTGTGCGCTGATGGGCACCGTCGTGCACGCCGGCGGCGGCCGTGGCGTGGTGGTGGCGACCGGCGCACGCACCCAGTTCGGGCGTATCGCCGCCGGGCTGTCCGGCCACCAGACCGAGACCGAGTTCCAGGTCGGGCTGCGGCGCTTCTCCATGCTGCTGGTGTATGTCGCCGCCGCCCTCACCGTGTCGATCTTCGCCATCAACGTGGCACTCGACAAGCCGATACTGGACGCGCTGCTGTTCTCGCTGGCGATAGCGGTCGGCATCACCCCGCAGCTGCTGCCCGCGGTGGTCTCCACCAGCCTCGCCGCCGGATCACGGAAACTCGCCGCCCGCAAGGTCCTGGTCAAACGCCTCGTCTGCATCGAGGACCTCGGCGATATCGACGTGCTGTTCACCGACAAGACCGGCACGCTGACCCACGGCCGGATCAGCTTCATGCGGGCCGTGCCCGCCGACCCCGCCCGTGGGGACCTGCCGCTGCGGTGGGGGCTGCTGGCCAGCGACACCACCGCGGCCGGAGGGCATACCGTCGGCGGCAACCCCCTGGACGCCGCGCTCTGGAGCTCCCCGGCGGCGGACACCGCGCACGACGCGATCGCGGACTTCCAGAGGCTGTCGGTGCTGCCGTTCGACCACGACCGGCAGATGACCTCCGTCCTCGTCCGGGACCGCGACGGTACTCAGACCGTGGTCGTGAAAGGCGCCCCTGAGGCCGTGCTGCAACGCTGCACCGACGTGCCTGCGACGGCACAGGAGGCGCTGGCGGCCGAGTTCAGCGCAGGAAACCGTGTCATCGCCGTGGCCGCGAAACCCGCGGCCGGGCTCGACGTGGTGACCGCCGCCGACGAGAAGGACCTGCACTATGCCGGGTTGCTGGTCTTCCTCGACCCGCCCAAACCAGACGCCGCCCGAGCCCTGGCCCGCCTCGCCGCTCTCGGCATCACCGTCAAAGTGGTCACCGGCGACAACCCCACCGTGGCCGCCAAGGTCTGCCACGACCTCGGCCTGCCCGACGGCCACACCTTGACCGGCACGGACGTCGACGCCCTCGACGACACCGGTCTCGCGGCAGCGATCGCCACCACGTCCGTGTTCGCCCGGGTCAGCCCCGAACACAAGGCACGCATCGTACGGGTGCAGCGCCTCACCGGCGGCGATGTCGCGTTCCTCGGCGACGGCGTCAACGACGCGCTCGCCCTGCATGCCGCCGACGTCGGGATCTCCGTAGACTCCGCCACCGACGTCGCCAAGGACGCCGCCGACGTGATCCTGCTGGAGAAGGACCTCGATGTCCTAGCCGACGGCGTCGTCGAAGGCCGGCGGATCTTCGCCAACACCATCAAGTACGTGCTGATGGGCACCTCCAGCAACTTCGGCAACATGTTCTCCGCCGCCGGCGCCTCCCTGTTCCTGCCGTTCCTGCCGATGCTGCCCTCGCAGATCCTGCTCAACAACCTGCTCTACGACACCAGCCAGCTGGCCATCCCGACCGACAACGTCGACGAGGAGCAGTTGCGCCGACCCTCGCACTGGGACATCCGGTTCATCCGCCGGTTCATGCTCTACTTCGGGCCGTTCAGTTCCGTGTTCGACTTCGCCACCTTCGCGATCATGCTGTCGGTGTTCCACGCCGGGCCCGCGCTGTTCCACACCGGCTGGTTCGTGGAGTCCCTGGCCACCCAGACGCTGATCATCTTCGCCATCCGTACCCGCCGGACGCCGTTCTACCGCAGCCACCCCAGCCTCCCGCTGACTTTGGCCGCGCTGGGCGTCGTCGCCGTCGGAGCCGTCCTGCCCGCCACGCCGATCGCTGCCGTGCTGGGATTCCAGCCCTTGCCCGCCGGATACTTCGCCGCACTGGCCGGCATGGTCGTCTGCTACCTGAGCCTGGTCGAGGTCGGCAAGCGACTCTTCTACCGTGCCGCCGGACCCACCGCGGTCACCAAGACGCCCACCATGCAACGCCACCAACGCCGCCGCGCCACCCGGTTCCGCACCCGCAAGGAACCACAGGAACACCGCCGCACCCAGACCACCACGCCGCAGCACGCTACGCAGAGCAAACCCGCGCAGAGCCAGATCGGCCGCTAGGGACTTCGGGCGGGGCCGGGGTCCCCCTCCCCCCGCCTGCGCACCGTTGGCCGGCGGGCGAGTGCGACCCGGTGGAATTCCGCGTGACCGATGGCGCGGTCGCCGCTGACTCCAATGGTGCCACGACACGATCGAACCGTTGATCGGGCCGGGTGCCGATTACATCGGCTTGAGTCCAACGGGGCCTCAGTCGGCGGACGGCTTGTCCCGGTCGGACTCCTCGGCGGACTCGGCATCCTGCTTGGTCGCTGCACGGCGCCGATGGCGTGCTCGGGAGGGCCGTACACCTTGTGGAGCGCAGCGGGTTGACGCCGGTGTTGCGGAAGTTGTGCCTGGTGCCGGCGGGCACGGCCACCGGTTCGCCCTGTGCCACCTGCGTGGTCTGGCCGTCCATGTCCGCCTTGCCGCCGCCGCTGACGGAGGTGAGGAGATCTGGTCGGTGTGGTCGTGCGTCGCGCAGGCCGTCTCGTGACGAGTCGTCGTCGTGCCCGGCGTACCAGCTCACCCAGTTCGGCCACGGGCCACCGCATCGGGGCAGACGTGCCGTGCCCCGCCAGCGATCTGAAGGCTTTGCGTCTGGGCCGGCCTATAGCTGGGGTGCTTCGGGAGGCAGCGAGGTGACGCGACTCATGAGGGCGTGCAGCGCCTCGATGACGATCCTGCGGTCGTAGGTCAGCACGGCGTCGTAGAGTTGCGCTTCGCCGTCGGTGCGCCCGGGTTCGATGTGGCGGGCGAGCATCGCGGCGGCGAAGTGGCTGCCGACTGCGATGAGGGCGCATTCGTCCAGCAGTGGGTCGGTGTCGGGCAGCGGCACGATGTGGACGTCGGCTCCGAGGGGAGCCAGTGGTTCCCGGCCGAAGACGGCCACGCCGACGCCGCGTTGCGCTATGTGGTTGTAGGTCTTCCAGGCCCGGTCGTCGAAGGGTGTGGTCTTGGAGACTGCGGCGAACAGGATGCGTACGGCGTCGGTGTGCAGGGCCATGTCCTCCAGGAGGGCGCACAGGGGCACGAGCATGTGCTGGCTCATCGGTAACGTCTGGGCGCGACCGCGGATCGCTGCGAACGGGGTTGCGGCATAGTCCGGGTACGGGGTGACTCGGGGTAGCGGCTCGGGGGACAGGGCGAGGGTGGTCGGCAGTTGTCCGGGTCTGCCGAACAGCCAGCCCTGGCCGAGGGTCGCGCCCATCGCGCGGGCGGCGTCGAGGTGTTCTGGGGTCTCGATGCCCTCGCACAGCAGTGCGGCGCCGGTTGCCTGGGCTTCCACTTTCACGGAGTTGAGGACGTACGTGCGTGCCCACGACGGTTCGATGCCTTGGGTGATGCTGCGGTCGATTTTGATCACGTCCGGTGCGAGGATCGAGATCATGTTCAGGCTGAACGGGTCGACGCCGACGTCGTCGATCGCGATCCGGCGGCCCTGCTGACGGAACGCGGCCACCGCATGCAGGATGGACGCGGGGTCGCCGCCCCGGCGTTCGGTTATCTCCAGGACGAGATCCAGTTCCCGCAGCGCACGTCGGTAGGTGGGTTGCAGGTCGGCCGGGCAGGCGGTGCCGAGCGAACTCGGGTTCACGTTCAGGAACAGGGGGACATGGCGCAGGCCGAGGTCGAGAGCCTGGGCGCAGGCGGCGACACCGCAGATCCAGTCGAGGTCGGCCGTCATGCCACGACGTGCGGCCTCAGCGAAAAGCGCCGTCGGAGAGTGGTAGCGACTGCCGTCGGGGCCGCGGGCCAGTGCCTCGAATCCGACCGGCCGTCCATCGTTGAGCGAGACGACCGGCTGAAAAACCGGATGAACAGCGCGGGCGGCGACTATGGCGTCGAAATCATCACTTGCCATGGACACGGCTCGCATCCCGGCCCCCAGACGTTCGCGTCGTCGACTATTGATCTTAGCGCGGCCAGCGGCGGGCCGACTCGGTGGCAAGGCACCCTGGCTCGGACATAACGACAGCGCGTGCGCCCATCGCCTTCGAGCGCTGTCCAAGGGACGGTCGCGTAGCAGCAACGGCGCGGCCCGTCGCGCGCTGACAGTCCGCCGTGATCGACGGCTGGCAGCCGCACGTCGCTGCCAGCCCGGCGGCACCACCGTGGTGTCGGGCGTCCGCGTCAAGGCCGCGCACAAATCCTTCAGTCCACCCTCGTCCCTCGGTGGCGCCGCGCCGGGCTCGCCGGAGCGATCCAGCTCCTCGCTCACCGCTGACGGCGGCAAGCCGACCACTGACATGGGCTACGTCTGCAGACCGCCGCGGGCGATGGCTCGGGCAGCAGATCTTTCCCACACCGGAACTGCCGGACTCCAACCAGGGCGTATCCGCCTTCGTGTCCCGCAGTTAGTCCGATCAGTACCTACCCTCCGTGGCGTAATGCTGACTTTCCGTAGTCAGCGGAGATCGCTGATGCGCCCCAACGAACCAGCAACGAGAGGTGCCGCCTCAGCGGCAGAAGGCGTAGTGAACTGTGGAAAGACGACAACTTCTCATGGCTGGCGCCGCCGGGGGCGCAGCCATGCTCATCTCTGCGCGTGCCGGATGGGCGTGGGCGGCAAAGAACGGCAGGGCGGGCACCCTCGACCCGACGACCGTCCGCAAGTACGTGACCCCGCTGGTCATTCCACCGGCGATGCCACCGGCAGGCAAGGACGACGGCTACTCCCGGGTCGACCGATACCTCATCGGGATCCGGCAGTTCGCCCAGCAGATCCTGCCGCCAGGAATGCCGCGCACCGCGGTGTGGGGATACGGCTCGCTCAAGCAGCCGCACACGTTCAACTTCCCCGCCTTCACCATCGAGGCGGATGTCGACCGTCCGGTGCGTGTCACCTGGGTGAACGATCTGACCGACAGGAACGGCGACTTCCTGCCGCACCTGTTGCCGGTAGATCCCACGCTGCACTGGGCCAACCCTCCCGGCGGCGTCTCCCGCAGAGACAGCCGCCCCATCTTCGCCACGACCCCCGGCCCGTATCGAGGACCGGTGCCGATCGTCACCCACCTGCACGGCGGGCACACCGCAGAGGAGAGTGACGGCTACGCCGAGGCGTGGTATCTGCCCGACGCGAAGGACATACCCGAAGGCTTCGCTACCGTCGGTTCCTTCTACGACGAGTTCCGCACGAAGTTCGCCGAACAGCACGGGGCGCGCTGGAAGCCGGGCACGGCAACCTTCCAGTACGAGAACGACCAGCGGGCGACGACCGCGTGGTACCACGATCACTCCCTCGGCATCACCCGGCTGAACGTCTACGCCGGCCTGGCCGGCTTCTACCTGCTCCGCGGCGGGAAGTCGGACCTGCCGAAGGGCGTGCTGCCCGGGCCGTCGCCGGCCCTGGGCGACCGGCCCGGCACCAGGTACTACGAGATCCCGATCGCCGTCCAGGACCGCTCGTTCAACGCCGACGGCTCCCTGTTCTACCCCGACAGCAGGGCCTTCTTCGACGACGCCGGCCCGTACATCCCTGACGGTCCCTTCCCCCCGATCTGGAACCCCGAGTTCATTGCGAACGCGATGGTGGTCAACGGCAACACCTGGCCGGTGCTCGAGGTCGAGCCGCGCCGATACCGACTGCGCCTGCTCAACGGGTGCAACTCCCGGTTCCTGATCCTCAAGATCGTGTCGGATCCGCTCGCCTCCCGACCAGCGCCCGCGGCGCTGCCAGTGTGGCAGATCGGCAACGACGGCGGCTTCCTGCCGGCACCGGTCGAGCTGCGACGACTGCTGATCGCCAACGCCGAGCGCGCCGACGTCATCGTCGACTTCACCGGCCTGCGCGAGGGCACCGAGCTGTACCTGATCAACGAAGGCCCCGACGGGCCGTTCACCGGAGGCGACTTCGTCCCGGCCGACCCGGCCACCACCGGGCAGGTGATGAAGTTCGTCGTCGGCCGGCTCACCGGCAAAGACAAGAGCGTGCCGCCGGACCAGCTCAAGCTGCCCTTCATCAAGCCGCTTGGACCGCCGAGCGTCACGCGCCGGCTCTCCCTCAACGAGAAGCTGGAGGACGACAAACCCGTCGAACTGCTGCTCGGCACGGTCGACGACGCCGGAGCAGCGGTCCCCCTGGCCTGGGCCGACCCGATCACGGAGAACCCCGCACTGCACGCCACCGAGATCTGGGAGTTCGAGAACTTCACGGCCGACGCGCACCCGATCCACATCCACGAGGTGCAATTCGAGGTGGTCGGGCGCGGTGCCGACGGCAACCAGCCGCCGGAGCCTTGGGAACTGGGCGCGAAGGACACCGTGATCGCCTACCCCGGCCAGCTCACCCGCGTGAAAGCCCGGTTCGACCTACCCGGCCGGTACGTCTGGCACTGCCACATCCTCGAACACGAGGACAACGAGATGATGCGGCCTTACCAGATCGGATAGGCGGCACGCGAGCACGGGCGCGGGCGGTGGCCCTGATCAGGCGACCACTGCCCGCGCGGTCACGCCCTTGGCCGCTGGTGCTGCCGGCAGGGTCATGGCCCCGCTGCTTTCTGATGTCCCCAGCCTGGGACGGTTCGGTCGCTCGGCCCGGTCGGCTGCGCGACGTTCGCGGTGAGCGTGTAGGCGTCGTTTGCCAGCGAGCACGGCGAGAGCGATCTCATCTTGGCGAGCTGGCTGGTCAGCGCCTTGCCAGGACTAGACATGCGAACCACTTTTCGCGTATTCTGAATCGTAGTTCGAGGGGGAGTACCCGAGGCACCACGCGACTTCGTCAATACGGCCCGGCCGTCCGGGACCCGGAGCCGCCGCCATCCCACGGGTTGGTTCGGGGAGACCGTCGACCGTTCACGCCGCGCCCGGTAGGGCTGCGCCGGTCGAAGGGGTCTTCGATGTCAGTGTCACTGTGGGCCTGGTCTGCTGTCATGGGCGCCGTGGCCGTCATGCTCGCCGTCGATCTGTTCCTGCACAGGGACGGCCACGAAATCGGCTTCCGGGAGGCGCTCGCCTGGTCCGGCATCTGGATTGCGGCCGGGCTGGCCTTCGGCGGCGTGCTGTGGTGGTGGCAGGGCGGCGAGGTCGCCGGCACCTATTACGCCGGCTATCTGATCGAGAAGGCGCTGTCGGTCGACAACGTGTTCATCTTCGCAATGATCTTCACTTTCTTCTCCGTGCCCACCGCCTACCAGCACAAGGTCCTGTTCTGGGGCGTGATCGGCGCGCTGGCCTTCCGGCTCGTGCTCATCTTCGTCGGGGCGGAACTGCTCAACGCCTTTCACTGGACCGCCTACCTGTTCGGCGCGTTCCTGATCTACACCGGCTACAAGATGGCCTTCAAGCACGACGGTGACATCGATCCGCGCCGCAACCTGCTGGTGCGGATCGTGCGCCGGGTCGTGCCCACCGACCCGGCATACCACGGCGACCGGTTCTTCACCCGGAAGGGCGGCAGGCGGGTGGCCACCCTGCTGTTCGTCGTGCTCATCGCGATCGAGGCCACCGACCTCATCTTCGCCGTCGACTCGGTCGCGGCGATCCTCGCCATCACCACCAGCACGTTCATCGTGTGGACCGCCAACGCCTTCGCGGTGCTGGGCCTGCGCAGCCTGTACTTCTGCCTGGCCGGGCTGCTGCGCCGGTTCGTCTACCTGCACTACGGCCTGGCGGTGCTGCTGGGCTTCGCCGGAGTGAAGCTGATCCTTTCCGAAACCCCGGTCGGCAAGCTGCCGATCCCGGTCACGCTCGGGGTCATCGTCATCACCCTGGCCATTTCGATCGTCTGGAGCATGACCGTCACCCGCCGCGACGCCGCCGCGCACACCGCCGAGCCGGACCGCCACAGGGTCACTCCGGCCGGATGACACGGCGTCGGTGACCGAGCCCCGGCCAAGCCTGCGGCACCGCCGCCCGGAGCCGGGGCTCGGCCGCCGGCGAACCGCCGTTCACGATGGCGCAATCGCGTCACCCGGTACGTGAATCGGCGCTCGTAGAATGTGCTCATGGCGCAGAAGGCCACCGGCACCCGGACGTGGACGTTCCTGACCAATCACGCCCACGTACTGCTGGCCCTGGCGCGAGAACCCGATGCCCGGCTGCGCGACGTCGCCGTCGACGTCGGCATCACCGAGCGAGCCTGCCAGGCGATCGTCCTGGATCTGGAGACCGCGGGCTACCTGGTGCGCCAACGGGTCGGGCGGCGGAACCAATACACCATCAACCCGGACGGCCCGTTCCGCCACCCGGCCGAGGCCGACCACCGCATCGGCGACCTCATCGCCCTGCTGGCCCCACCCCACGCCGAGCGCTAATCCGCATGATGTGCCCGTGAGGCGGTGAACCGCACCGCGGGCGAAGATTCCGCCGACGTCGGCAGCGCCCGACCGAGGCTCGCCGCCGGGCACCGAGGTCGGGCGCTACCGCGTCCGATCAGCGCCGACGTGGCGTCCCGGACCGAAGTTCCGGCGCCCCTGGAACGGGTCGGATGTGCTGATCGCTGTCAATCTGACTCGGTTCAGGCAACTACGACTGAGTCATGTGAGGCGACTGGTCGATGGGGGCTGCTCCGGTGTCGTCGACCGGTCACCCAGGTGACACGCACCGGACGGTCGGCATTCGCCTCGATGGTGAAGGCGGGGAAGTTGAACGTGTGCGGCTGCTTGAGCGAGCCGTATCCCCACACCGCGGTGCGCGGCATTCCTGGCGGCAGGATCTGCTGGGCGAACTGCCGGTTCCCGATGAGGTATCGGTCGACCCGGGAGTAGCCGTCGTCCTTGCCTGCCGGTGGCATCGCCGGTGGAATGACCAGCGGGGTCACGTACTTGCGGACGGTCGTCGGGTCGAGGGTGCCCGCCCTGCCGTTCTTTGCCGCCCACGCCCATCCGGCACGCGCAGAGATGAGCATGGCTGCGCCTCCGGCGGCGCCAGCCATGAGAAGGTGTCGTGCGGGCCGGTGCCGAGGCCGGGGTACCAGCGCTGCGGCTCAAGGTCGAGGAGGACCTTGCGCGGCGGTGGTGCGTGGTAGTGCTCCGGTGGGTTCAGGCGGCTGCGCAGGCAGCGTCGACAAGGGCCTGCGCGGCGGCCTTGGCGGCCTGCGGGCTTGTGGGGTCGGCGTCGAGGACGCCGGCGGACAGGCCGCCGTCGATGAGCAGGGTGAGCTGACGGGCGAGCAGGTCCGGGTCGGTGGCGCCGGCCCGGCGGGCCAGGTCGGTCACCCACGCGCGGACCACGTTCTTGTGCTCGACGGTGCGGGCGTGCACGTCGCTGCCTGCGGGGGACTCGGCGGCGGTGTTGATGAAGGCGCAGCCGTGGTAGCCCTCGCGGCGGCACGCAGTGGACAGGGCGTCGAACATGCCGACCAGCTGAGCGCGGGGGTCGCCGCCGGCGGCGCGGGCCGCGGCACGCAGACTGCCGAACCAGGCCTGGTCGACCTTGTCGAGGTATGCCAGGACCAGGTCGTCCTTGCGCGGGAAGTGCTTGTACAGGGTGGCCTTGGCCACGCCTGACTCGGCGATGACGGTGTCCACACCGACGCCGCGGGGGCCGTGAGCGTAGAAGAGCCGGAACGCCGTGTTGAGGATGCGCTCGCGGGCCGACTGTGCCACGTTGCCTACCTCGGTCATGAAATCGCACCTCCTGCTTCAGCTGACCCCACATCTTACAGACAAGTCTGTCCAGTCGTCCCGTGTGCTCTGATCACGCGCCCAAATGGTGCTTGCGGAGACGATGTTCTCGCCGGCTAACAGGCAGACAGACCTGTCTGTTAGTTTGTGTGCCCGGGGAGACACCCCGTTCGAGATTTCAGGGAGCACCCACGATGAAGATCGCAGTTCTAGGGACGGGAATGGTCGGCCAGGCGCTCGCCGGCCGGCTTGCCGGGTTGGGCCACGAGGTGACGGTCGGCACCCGCGACGTCGCCGCGACCATGGCCCGCACCGAGCCCGACAGCATGGGCAACTCGCCCTACCCGAGCTGGGTGCAGGCCCACCCCGCCGTCAAGCTGGCCACCTTCGCGCAGGCCACCGCCGCCGCCGAGCTGATCGTCAACGCGACCTCAGGCGACGTGTCGCTCGCCGTCCTGGAGGCGGCCGGCCGGGAGAACCTGGCCGGCAAGGTGCTGCTCGACATCGCCAACCCGCTCGACTTCTCGCGGGGCTTCCCACCCAGCCTGTTCGTCAAGGACACCGACTCCCTCGGCGAGCAGATCCAGGCCGCGTTTCCCGAGCTGAAGGTCGTCAAATCGCTCAACACGATGAACGCCTTCCTGATGGTGGACCCCACCCAGCTCGCCGGCGGCGAGCACTCGGTGTTCGTGTCGGGCGACGACGCCGAGGCGAAGAAGACTGTGACCGCCCTGCTGGAGTCGTTCGGCCACACCGACGTCATCGATCTGGGCGACATCAGCACCGCACGCGGCACCGAGATGCTGCTGCCGGTCTGGCTGCGCGTGTACGGGGCGCTGGACACCCCGATGTTCCAGTTCAAGATCGTCCGCTGATCGTTGCGCCGGGCGGGCGCGTGACCGCCGACGTCGCCCGCCTGGCGCACCCCTCCCCACTCAAGACTCCTCGGAAACGGAGTCGGCATGGCTGACCTACTCTTGACCGGTAAGACCGTCCTGGTCACCGGCGGCACCGGCGGTATCGGCAAGGCCACCGCGATCGGGCTGGCCGCGCTCGGCGCCCGCGTCCCCATCACCGGCCGTGACCGTATCCGCGCCGAAGTGGCCGCAGCCGACATCCGTGCCGAGTCGGGCAACCCGTCGGTCGACGTGTTCGCCGCCGACCTGTCGTCACACGCCGAGGTACTGCGCCTGGCCGCTGAGGTCCTCGACGACTACCCGCGCCTGGACGTACTGGTGAACAACGTCGGCGGCTTCTGGGCGCACCGCCACGTCACCGCAGACGGCCTGGAGCACACCTTCGCGCTCAACCACCTCGCCCCGTTTCTGCTCACCAATCTGCTGCTGGACCGGCTCAAGGCCGACGCCCCGGCCCGGGTCGTCACCGTCTCGTCGGGTGCCCAGGCCATGGGGAAGATGGCCTTCGATGACCTGCAGGGTGCGCGGGCCTACTCCGGGCAACGCGCCTACAACCAGTCCAAGTTGGCTAACGTCATGTTCACCTACGAACTCGCCCGCAGGCTGGAGGGCACTGGCGTCACCGCCGCCGTGCTGCACCCCGGCGTCGTGCGCACCGACTTCGGCGCCGAGGACTCCTCGGCCATGTTCAAGCTCATGCTCCCGCTGGTGCGCCCGTTCATGAATACCCCCACCGAGGGCGCCGCCACCTCCGTTTACCTCGCGTCGTCGCCCGAGGTCGAGGGCGTCACGGGCCGGTACTTCACCAACAGCAAGGCCAAGACCTCCAGCAAGGCCTCCTACGACGCCGCCGCCCGGCTGTGGCATCTCAGCGCCGACCTGGTCGGCCTCGCCGCGGCGCAGCAGATCTGAGCAGGAAGTGCCGTCGCACGACCTGGCCGACGGTACGAAGGCGCCCGCAGTCATCGCCACCGGCCGCTGACCCGGCTGTCTGCATCCCGCTGCGCCGCACGAGCGGCCGTCGCTTCCAAGGAAAGGTAACCCTGCTCGAGAAGGCCCACAATGAACACGCTCGCTGAGCGGGTGGCGCTGGTAACGGGCGCCGGGCGCGGCATAGGCCGGGCCGTCGCCGTCTAGCTCGCCTCCCACGGCGCACGCATCGTCGTCAACGACCTCGACCCCGCACCTGCCGAGGAGGCGGCAGCACACATCACCGCTACCGGAGGGCAGGCCATCACGGTGCCCGGCAGCGTCACCGATCCCGGCTTCGCCGACCGGTACGTCGACGCGGCGCTGTCGGCCTTCGGCGGGCTGGACATCATCGTCAACAACGCCGGCTACACCTGGGACGCCGTCATCCAGAACACCTCCGACGAGCAGTGGGCCGCCATCATCGACGTACACCTGACCGCACCGTTCCGGCTGCCCGCCGCACAGCCGATCATCAAGCGCCTCGCCGCGCAGGAAAGGGCGGCGAGCGTCACCCAACCCCCGCTCACGGATGTGGCGGCGGCGACTGCTCCTGCTCGCAGCCGTCCTGAGCACGATTAGGCTTCCCGCATGCTCGTCGCCCGCTCTGTGGTCCTGTTCGTCCTTGCCGCGCTGCTGGAGATCGGCGGGGCATGGCTGGTATGGCAGGGCTGGCGCGAGCACCGCGGGCTGTGGTGGATCGCCGCCGGTGTGCTAGCCCTGGGCGCGTACGGGTTCGTGGCCACGTTCCAGCCCGACGCGAACTTCGGCCGGATCTTGGCCGCCTACGGCGGGGCGTTCGTCGCCGGATCCCTCGCGTGGGGCATGGTCGTGGACAAGTTCCGTCCTGATCGCTACGACATCATCGGCGCTGCGGTGTGCCTGGTCGGTGTGGCGGTCATCATGTACGCCCCACGCGGCGCCTGACGTCCACCGCGGTCTTGTGTCGCGGCATTCGCTGTGGGTGCCGCTGTCGTTCGTGGTCCGGGTCCTGGTGGCGGAGTTGTCCGTGAGCTGGGTTCGGGCGCGCGAATCTCGGCGCCATCGATCGGGTAGTCGGAGTAGACCGACGCCAGCGACCGGATCGCGTCGCAGTCAGCCTCGACGTGGTCGAAAGCGGCGGTGGGTGACGCCGGTGGCGACGATCCGGCTGGTAACCGACATGGCGGAGCAGCCCGGCGGCTGTTGCGGCGACCGCGGTAGGTGTCCGAGCGCGGTTACGTAGGTGATCACGTGCACGAAGATGACGGCGACGGCGACTCCGTGGATGACGAACGCGGTAGTGATCAGCCAGAACCCGCGATGGCATTGGCCAGACCGAGGCGTTGCGCGTTGGCCAGCGACAGCTTCCCCGCCGTGCGGTCGGCGTACCGGGACCAGCCGGCGGCGGTCGATCGCCTCGTCGACGGCTGTGGTGCCCGACAGGTGGCGCAGCCGTGCGGCCGGGCGCAGGTTTTCGCGCACGGTCAGCTCCGGATACGCCGAAGGGGACTCGACCAGGTAGCCGACATCGGCCCACACCTGCGAGCCGGTGTCGCCGTCCAAGCGGCGGCCCAGCACGGTGACCGTGCCGGCGCTGGGTTTGACCATGCCTCGCAGTATCCGGATCGTCGTGGTCATGCCCGCGCCGTTCAAGCCGAGCAGCGCGTAGATCTCACCGGTGCCGACCCGCAGGCACAGCTCGTCGACCGTGACGAGGTCGCCGTAGCGCTTGGTCAGCCCAGCGATGGTCACCGCGTCCGAGGCCGCGGCAGCTGTCGGCATCAGAACCGCCCCGCGCACATGCGTCGACCCGTGTACGCACACGCGGTGCCGATGCCGCGGGTACGTCTACCGCGAACACCTCGTACCGGATCGGCCGCGGTCTTGGAAGTCGAGCACGTTGCGCAGCTCGCTGCCGCCACTGGCCAGAATGGCCGCTGCCACGGCCGCCGACGGGCGCACGATGCGGAAGGGCAGGCCGCGTAGGTCGGCTTCGCGGCGGCGGGCTGCGAGGGTGGCGAGTCCGGTGGTGTCCAGCGAGGTCACCGCCGCCATGTCCAGGCAGAGGCTGTCGGCTGTCGGCGCCCGCAGCGCCACCGCGGCGACATGCTCGAGTGTTTCGGCGGTTTGCAGGCCCACCACACCTGACAGCATCAGCCGCCACGAACCTGCGTGGGCGTGCAGGCGGATTCTCAGCTCGTCAGGCATGGCGCCGGGCGCCATGACCGCAGTGGGGTGTGCACGACATCGGTTCTCCTGACCGTCACGGAACTGCATCGCCGACCAGGCTTCCCGGCACACCGTGGTCCACGATAGGGCCGGGCCCGCCGCCGTCGGACCGCAACGCCGCCGGCCCGTCGCGGCCGGATGCAGGCGGCCTGCGGCACGGTCGAGCACGGGCCGTCGGGTGCCCGACCGGCTGCGGCGTGGCCGCCGGCTGTGGTGCAGCACACCGGGCCGTCACCGCGGCGTCAAGACTTCGACGGCCGGCGTACGGATCGCGTCAAGCCGCCTGGCGTGGCCTGGTGCACGGGTGTCTGCTGCTAGACGTCCTGGCACGTTGCTGGCAAGGAGTTGCTGTGAAGACCGTTTTCCCCGTCGGTGTGGCACCCGCGGCCCCACCGGCGATGATCATCTGCCTGCAGGCGGGGCCTTGCGGGCGGGCGCGGCTGGTTGCGGGGCGGCCATGACCCGGCTTCCGCAATGGCTGGCGCAGACGGTGGCCGCGCTGCGCGTCGTGCTCGCCTTCACGCTGCTCGTCGGCCTGGGCTACCCGCTGGCGCTGACCGCTGCGGCGCAGCTGCCCGGGTTGCGTCACCAGGCGTCCGGGTCGCCGGTGCGCGACGCCGCCGGAACGGTCGTGGGCAGTGAGCTGGTCGGGCAGCTGTTCACCGACGGCGACGGCAACCCGATCCCGTACTACTTCCAGAGCCGGCCGTCCACGTCGGGCGACGGCTACGACCCGACCGCGACCGCCCCGAGCAATCTGGGCCCCGAGAGCATCGTCGACACCCTGTCCGACGACCCCGACCAGGCCAAGCTCAGCCTCCTGAGCCAGGTCTGCGCGCGCAGTACGGCCGTCGCGGCGCTGGAAGGCGTCGACGAGGGCCGGCCGTACTGCGCGCCCGGCGGGACCGGCGCGGTCCTCGGCGTGTTCCGCAGCGGCGGGCTGACCGGCACCGCCCAGCGGGTCGTCAGCCTCAACCAGGTGTGCCCGGCAGCGCCGTTCCTGCCCAGCTTCGAGGGCATCAGGGTCGAATGCGCAGTGCCCGGCGAGGACTACCGCAAGGCGGTCGTCACGCCGGTCCGCGGTGACGCCCCGGCCCGGCCGGTCGTGCCGCCGGACGCGGTCACCGGCAGCGGCAGCGGTCTGGACCCGCACATCAGCCCCGCGTACGCCCGTCTGCAGGCCCCGCGCGTGGCCCGCGAGCGCCGCGTGGACCTGGCCGTCGTCCTGGAGCTGGTCGACGAGCACACCACCGGCCCGGCGCTGGGTGTGCTCGGCGGGCCGGGCGTCAACGTGCTGCAGCTCAACCTGGCCCTGGACCGGGCCCACCCGAAGCGGGAGTCGTGATCATGCAAGGCTGGGTGCAGGCCCTCATCGTGCTGGGCGTCGTCGTGGCGCTACATGTCCCGCTCGGCGACTACATGGCCCGGGTGTTCACCTCGACCCGGCACTCGCGTGCCGAACGGCTGCTCTACCGGGTCGTGGGCGTGGACCCGGACGCCGAGCAGTCCTGGAAGCGCTACCTGGGCGCGCTGCTGGCGTTCTCCGCGGTCAGCATCGCCGCGCTGTTCACGCTGCTGAAGGTCCAGGATCTGCTGCCGCTGGCGCGGGGGATGGCAGCACTGCCGACGCCGCTGGCGCTGCACACGGCGATCAGTTTCACGACCAACACCAGCTGGCAGAACTACGCGGGGGAGTCCACGACCGGGCACCTGGTGGTGATGGCGGGGCTGGGCACGCAGGCGTTCGCCAGCGCCGCGGTCGGCATGGCCGCAGCCCTGGCACTCGTGCGCGGCCTGCTGCGCCACCGCACCGACCAGCTCGGCAACTTCTGGGTGGACCTGGTCCGCGCCGTGTTCCGGGTCATGCTGCCGCTGGCCGTCGTCGGCGGGATCGTGCTCATCGCGCTGGGCGTGCCGCAGAACCTGTCCGGCGCCACGACCCTGGGCACCCTCGCCGGCGGGGACCAGACCGTGATCGGCGGGCCGATCGGGTCCTGGCAGTCGATCAAACTGCTGTCCGGTGACGGCGGCGGGTTCTTCAACGTCAACAGCGCGCACCCGTTCGAGAACCCGTCGGCGTGGAGCAACGCGCTGCAGATCGTGCTGATGCTGCTGGTGCCCGCCGGGTTCATCCGGATGTACGGCCGGATGGTCGGCAGCCGCAGGCAGGGCTGGACCCTGTTCACGGTGGTGGCGATCCTGTTCGGTGCGCTGCTGACCGCGGGCATGCTCGCCCAGGACGCCCACCCGGGCACCGTGTCGACCGCGATCGGCGGCGCGGTCGAGGGCACCGAGACCCGCTTCGGCGTGCCGGGCAGCACCCTGTTCGGCATCGCCGCCACGGGCAGCGCCGACGGCGCCTACAACTCCGCCTACGACAGCTTCACCGGCCTGGGCGGGGGAGTGCTGACCGCGGCGATGATGCTCGGCGAGGTCGCCCCGGGCGGGGCCGGCAGCGGACTGTACGGGCTGATCCTCGCGGTGCTGGTCGCGGTGTTCCTCGGCGGCCTGATGATCGGCCGCACGCCGGAGTACCTGCGTAAACGCATCGGTGTCAAGGAGATGCGGCTGGTGGCGCTGTACATGCTGGTGTCACCGGCGACCGTGCTGGTGTTCACGGGGATCGCGATGGCGCTGTCGGCCGGGCGCGCCTCGATGGGCAACGTCGGCCCGCACGGCCTGTCGGAGGTGCTGTACGCGTTCGTCAGCACCACCTACGGCAACGGCAGCCCGTTCCTGGGCCTCAACGGCGCGACGGACTTCTACAACCTGATGATGAGCGCAACCATGCTCATCGGACGGTACGTGCCGATCGCCCTGGTCCTGGCGCTGGCCGGCGTCCTCGCCCGCCAGCGGCCCGTCGCGGTGACCTCCGGCAGCCTGCGAGCCTCGGGGCCGACGTTCCTGGTGCTGGTGACCGGCGCGACGGTGCTGCTGGCGCTGCTGAACTTCCTGCCGGCCCTGGCGCTCGGGCCGATCGCCGACGGCCTGCACTAGACGGCGCGCAGGGCGCCTGCCGGCCTCTCCCCGGACGGCGCCCTGCGCGCTCCCCGCACCGACGACCCACCGACCGCCGACCGAGACGGCCGGCTGATGCGCGGCATCGACGGCTGTTCACCCCTGCCTGAAAGCGGCGTTATCCATGAAGGAAGCACGATGAGCCACACCCATACACCCGTCGTCCTCATCACCGGCGCGACCAGCGGCATCGGGTTCGAGACCGCGCTGCGGCTGACGCATCTAGGCACCGCGGTGATCATCCACGGCCCCCACGAGCTGGAGGTCCGGCGGGCCCTGACCCGCTTGCAGCACCGCGGTGCCGATGTGCGCCGCCTCGACGGCGCGGTGGCCGACTTCACCCGCCTCGGCGAGGTGGCCGCCCTGGCTGAACACGTCCATGCCCGGTACCCCCGCCTCGACGTGCTGGTCAACAACGCGGCCATCGCCGCGCCCGCCGCGCGGTACCGGACCGAGGACGGCAACGAGCTGACACTGCAGGTCAACTACCTGGCGCATTACCTGCTGACCCGGCTGCTGCGCGAACGGCTGCGCGCCGCGAACGGCCGCGTCGTGTCGGTGTCGTCGGCGGCCCACCGCACCGCCGACATCGACTGGACCGACCCGCAACAGCTGCGTGCCTACCGCCCGCAGGCCGCCTACGCCCAGTCGAAACTGGCCCTGACCATGTTCTCCCGCGCACTGGCCCAACGCGAACCGCAGCTCACTGCCATCAGCGTGGACCCCGGCAGCACCGACACCGCCCTGCTGCCGCTCTACGGCGGCGCCGGGCAGCCGGCCGCGACCGGCGCCGACCCGGTGCTGCACCTGTGCTCGCCCCGTATCCGCGTGCGCACCGGCGCCTACTACGCGGGGCTGCAGATCGGCGTCCCGAACCCGCTGGTCCACCACGACAAGGCCCTAGACCGGCTGTGGCGGCTCAGCACCGCCATGGTCGGCCTGGACCGGGCGCTGGCCGCGAGCGCGGCATGACACCGATCCCGGCCGGTCACTCATGGGATACCAGACCCGCACCCGGCGCGCGGTCGGTGACGTGTGACCCGCGATCGGCGCAGGCGCCGTCACGGCGTCAAGAAACAGCCCACCGCCGTAGCGATCACGTCAAGGCCCTGGTCGGCGGCCTCCGGCCCGTGTGTCATGGGGACGTGACACCGACCGCGTCCCCGCTGGAGCCCGCCGATACCGCGGCCCAGCCGGCCTTCGCCCCAGCCAGCTCAGTACTGACCTCGCAGGGGTCACGATGACCCTCGGCGACGTCCTGCCCTCGCTGCGCTCCTCCCTCCCGCCCCGCCAGCTCGACCGCGAGCTGTGGCCGCTGACCACCGAACACGGTCGAGGCGGCATCAGCCTCGGCGGCGTGCCGCTGATGGAGGTCGAGGAGGAGTTCGGAACCCCGCCTACGTCCTCGACGAAGCGGACGTCCGCGAGCGGTGCGCCGCCTACGGCGCCGCATTCGGCCCCGCCCAGGTCTACTACGCCGCTAAAGCGCTGCTCAGCCGCGGCCTACTGCGATGGATCAACGAAGCCGGACTGGGCCTGGCCGTGTACTCCACCGGCCAGTGGCAGCTGGCCATGGCCGCAGGCTTCCCGCCCGAACGCGTCGTCGTGCACGGCGACGTCGACGCCCGCGGCGCGGGACGCGTCGTCATCGAGTCCGCCGCCGACATCGCCCGCCTGACCTGCACCCGCCGGCCCCGGCGGCAGAAGGTCATGCTGCGGCTGCTGCCCGCCCAGCTCGGCTTCACCAACGCCGGGCTGCCCGCCTGCCCCAGCCAGGACCGGTTCGGCGTGCCGACTGCCGGCGACGAACTGGCCGAACTCGTCGACGAGGTCACTGCCAACCCGCTGCTGGAACTCGTCGGCCTCGACGTCTACCTCGGCTCGCAGCTCGCGCAGTTCGGCGGATACGAGCACGCCATCACCCAGCTCATCGCCACCTGCGCCAGCCTGCGTCGCAGCCACGGCGTGCATATCGAGGAGATCAACCTCGGCGGAGGGTTCGCCGTCGCGCACACCGGACGCGAGACCACCCTGCCCGTCGACCCGTTCGCCGCCCGGATGCGCCGGGTGCTCGCCCTGGCGTGCGATCGTGCGGCAGTGCCGCGGCCGCGGCTGTCGGTCACCCCCGGACGGGCCATCGTCGCCCGCGCAGGGGTGGCCCTCTACCGCGTCCTTGCCGTGCGCCACGAGCAGGGCCACCAGCTCGTGGCCGTCGACGGCGGCCTGAGCGACAACCCCCGCCCCGCCCTGTACGGCGCCCGCTACACCGCGGTCCTGGTCGGCCGGGCCAGTACGGCGGGCACGGTGCCGACGACCGTGGTCGGCCGCCACGACGAGACCGGTGACGTGCTCGTGCGCGACGAGCCGCTGCCGGACGACCTGCGGCCCGGCGACCTGCTCGCCGTGCCCGGCTGCGGCGCTTACCACTTCCCGCTCGCGTCCAACTATGACCTGGTGGGCCGCCCGCCGCTCATCGCGGTCCGCGACGGGCGGGCACGGGTGCTCGTACGCCGGGAGACCCTCGACGACGTCCTGCGCCGCGATGAGGACTGAGCGCCGATGAGGCAGGCGGTCCTGGTCACCGCTCGGGTCGCCTGCCGCCGCCGGGCCAGAACGCGATCTTGATGAAACCTTGACGGCCGAGTGAGCTACGTCGCGTCCGGTACATACTTTTTGCCCTCTATGTCCGATGCCGGGATCCGTACTCTGTCCGCGTGCGATCCCCGGGTGAGTTGGTTAAGCGGCTGCTGATCGGCCGTCCTTTCCGCAGCGAGCGGCTAGGCGAGACACTGCTGTCCAAGCGCCTCGCGCTGCCGATCTTCGCCAGCGACCCGCTGTCGTCAGTCGCATACGCCACGCAGGAGATCCTGCTGGTGCTCACCCTCGGCGGGCTGAGCTACCTGTACCTGACGCCGTGGATCGCGCTGGGCGTCATGGTGCTGCTGGCCGTGGTGGTGGCCTCCTACCGGCAGGTGGTGCGCGCCTACCCGTCCGGCGGCGGCTCCTACGAGGTCGCGTCCAAGAACCTCGGCCGGCCCGCCGGCCTGGTCGTCGCGGCGGCACTACTCGTCGACTACATCATGACCGTCGCCGTGTCGGTCGCCGCGGGCGTCGACAACATCATCTCGGCGCTGCCCGCGTTCAACGAGTGGCGCGTGCTGCTCGCGCTGGCGTTCGTCGTGCTGCTGACGGCGATGAACCTGCGCGGGGTACGCGAATCGGGAATGACCTTCGCCGTGCCCACCTACCTGTTCATCCTCGGCGTCCTCATCATGATCACCGTTGGGCTGGTGCAGGCGCTGACCGGGCACGCCCCGGTCGCCGAATCCGCCGGCTACCAGGTGAAACCCGAACAGATGGGCCTGACCGGCCTGGCCCTGGCACTGCTGGCGCTGCGCGCGTTCTCCTCCGGGTGCACAGCCCTGACCGGCGTGGAAGCGATCTCCAACGGGGTCCCGGCGTTCAAACCACCCAAGAGCGAGAACGCCGCCCGCACCATGCTCGCCATGGGCGCCGTCGCGATCACCATGTTCGCCGGCGTCACCGCGCTGGCGATCATCGCCGACGTCCGGGTCGCCGAGCACACCTGCGACCTGGTCGGCTTCGCCGGCGACTGCGCCACCGAGCCGCAGCGCACCGTCATCGCGCAGCTGGCCGCGGCGGTCTTCGGCGGCGACGACACCGTCATGTTCTTCTACATCCAGGCCGCCACCGCCCTGATCCTCATCCTCGCCGCCAACACCGCGTTCAACGGCTTCCCGCTGCTCGGCTCGATCCTGGCCCAGGACCGATTCCTGCCCCGCCAGCTGCACACCCGCGGCGACCGGCTCGCATTCTCCAACGGCATCATCCTGCTCGCCGTCGTCGCCGGCGCGCTGCTGATCGCGTTCGACGCGTCGGTGACCCGCCTGATCCAGCTCTACATCCTCGGAGTGTTCACCTCGTTCACGCTGTCGCAGTTCGGGATGGTGCGGCACTGGAACCGGGAACTGGCCGTCCAGCGCGATCCGGTCGAGCGCCGCCGCATCCACCGGTCGAAGGTCATCAACGCCGTGGGCGGGGCGCTCACCGCGCTGGTGCTGGTGATCGTCCTGGCGACGAAGTTCACCCACGGCGCCTACCTGGTCGTCATCGCGATCCCGTTGCTGTACCTGCTCATGCGGGCCATCCGCGCCCACTACGACCGGGTCCGCGCCGAACTGGTCCCCGAACCCGACGGCACGGTGCTGCCCTCCCGGGTCCACGCCGTGGTGCTGGTGTCGACGCTGCACAAACCGACGCTGCGAGCGCTGGCCTACGCCCGGGCGACCCGCCCGGACACGCTGACCGCGCTGACCGCCAACGTCGACGACGCCGACACCCGCGAACTGCAGGCCGCCTGGGCCCAGCAGGACATCCCGGTGCCGCTGACCGTCATCGCCTCACCGTTTCGGGAGGTGACTGGCGCGGTATTGCAGTACATCAACGACATCCGCCGGGCCGGGCCGCGCGACGTGGTCGCGGTGTTCATCCCCGAGTACGTCGTGGGCCGCTGGTGGGAGCACGCACTGCACAACCAGAGCGCGCTGCGGCTCAAGGGCCGGCTGCTGTTCCAGCCCGGTGTCATGGTCATCAGCGTGCCCTGGCAGCTGGCGTCCAGCGAAGGCAGGGACAACGAGGCCAGCATCAGCGGCCCGGGCTCGGCGCGCCGCGGCGCGTGAACAGGCCGCCCTCACCGCGCGACGCGCACGACCCGGCCCGCCTGCGGCACCATCGCCGCGGCCGCCAGCACCAGCACCCGCAGCAGATCCTCGCGACCCTGCCAGCGCAGCTCGCCGAAGCCGTTGGCGACGAAGCCGTTGAGCATGAGCCAGGCCAGCAGCGCGGTCAGCAGTGCGCTGCCCGTCGACGTCTGCGAGCTGGCCGTCGTGGTGACGGCGGCGCTGACCAGCAGCCACCCCCAGTCCGGCAGCGTCACCAGGGACGAGCCGGCGCCGACCAGTACCAGTAGGACGGCGAAGGCGACGGCCAGGACGACCGGGCCGGAGCCGCGCAGTGAAGACGCGGCGGGGTAGGCGTGTGTCGGGCGTGAGGGACGCAGGTCAACGAGCACGCCGTCCAGCACAGCAGTGCCGACGTCCGCGGCGCACGTGTCTTGATGAGATCCCTACGCCAGCGGGCCGAATCCATGCGCCGCGTTGACGCCTGAGCGGCGGGCGTGTCACGGCGACGTCCCTGCGCCGTCGCCGTCCGACGGCAGGGGTGTCGCGGCGCAGCGGTCGACACGCCTGTTGCCGCGGCGTTAAGACTTCGACGCCGGGCGCATGGATCGTGTCAAGACGCACACCGATATCTGCCGCGATCGGGTTGACTGACAGACAAGACCTGGCCGGTCGCACTGGAACATCGTCCGCGCCGCCAGCCGCGGGCGGGCCAGGTCCGGCGTGTTCGACGGGCATGGGCACGCGCCGGGACCAGTGGCATTCGACATCTGCATGGTCGATGCCGGAGACGAGGTGGGGATGCAGCAAGCCGGAACGGATGGCGTCGGACGGGGAGCGTGGCGGGGCGCGGCGCAGGGCAGGCAAATCGCCGTGCTGCTGGGCGGTGCGGCCGCAGTGTCAGCTGCGGTGGGGGTGACGCTGATCGCGGTCGCCGGTGCGGCGGGGCGGGAACTGGTTACGGCGTACGCGATCACCGCGTCGGTGCTGCTGCTCTACCAGGCCACGCTGCTGCTGTGGCGGGCGGTGCAGGTCTGGCGGGTCGACGTCAGGGTCGACCCGCACGTCGTGCGGATCCGCAGCGTGTTGCTGCCCGCCGCGTCGACCACCCTGCCCGTGGACGTCATCCGGGCCGTGCGGGTGGTGCAGTTGCCCGCACCGTGGCAGGGCGATCCTGCCTGGTGGCTGATCCCGGGCCGGGGAGGTGCACTGATCGCGCGCGGTGGTCCGGGCCTGCAGCTCGAGCTAGAGTCCGGCCGGGTCGTGTCGGTCAGCGTGGACAGCCCCGAGCAGGCCGTGACTTACCTGCGAGGGCTCGGCGTGGCGGCCACCTGACCGGACCCTCGCCGGTGGCGCCTCCTGTGCGAGGTGCGGCGGCACCGACCGAGCCGGTGCCGCCGCCCGTGTCGTCATCCGGCGCGGTACACCTTGGTCGTGCGCAGCGCGCGGCGGCGGGCACGAGCGAGGTTGAGGTACGCCAGGGAGAGCAGCGCGGCCGCCACCGCGTAGATCGCGGGTTCGGCCCGTTCCCGCCCCAGGGTCGTCACGAGCGCGGTGAGGGCGAACAGGTTCGTCGCGGCCACGGCCAGCCAGGCGGTGATCAGCCGCTCGCGCGCCGACGAGGGTGCCCGGCGGGCTGACGCCCAGCGCGCGTAGCCGGCCGCGGCCAGGCCGACCAGCGCGACACCGCCGAACGCCAGCGTGTTGCGCGGCGGCGCGGCCGGATCGGTGATCCAGAGCAGGCCGCCGAGGCCCGCAGCCGTCAGGCCACCGATCGACGCGACGCTCACGCCGACACGGCGCGGGTCAGCCGTCGGCGCGTGAGACGTGGCGGCTGCCTCCGGTGAGTTCATGCCTGCTCCTGTTCGTGGCCACTACGGGTGCGGCCGAGACGGCCGGCTGCGGCACCCACACTGTTGCGGGCCGCCTCCTGGAGCCTAGGAGCGTGACGGCGCCGCATCCGCCGTGAAAGCGTCAAGAACCGCCGCCCAGGCGTACGGAAGCCGTCAAGATCCTGGTCGTGCCGTAGGCCCTCCGGTTTGACTGACCGTCGCGGTCGGTGTCGTCGATCGCGACGAGGAGAGTCAGATGCCCGTCCGGCCGACCGGCCCGAACCGCGTCGTACGCGACCCGACCAGAGCGCGGCGGTGAACGCGGTGACCCGCACCAGCCATTCCCTTCACCATGCCAAGGATCTCTGGATCGACCATGTCCCACATCAGGTTGTCCACGCCCCGTACCGCTCTGGTCACCGGAGTCGGCGAGGGCATCGGCTTCGAGGTGGCCCGGCGGCTGGCCGACGGCCGCACGACGGTGCTCGTGCACGCGCCGAGCACGGCCTGTGGTGAGCACGCCGTCAGCCGTCTCGTGGCGCAGGGCGCCGACCCCGGCCGGCTGAGGCTGTTCGTCGCCGACTTCGCCAGTTTCGGGCAGGTCGTCGCGATGGCCACCGAGGTGGCGTCGGCGCATCCGCGCCTGGACCTGCTCGTCAACAACGCCGCCACGGCCGGCGCGGCCACCCGGACCACCACGCCCGATGGTCACGAGCTGACGTTCCAGATCAACTACCTCGCGCCGTACCTTCTCACCCGGCTGCTCTGGGAATCGCTGACCAGGTCCGGGCACAGCCGGGTGGTGAACGTGTCGTCGAACCTGCACCGCTCCGGCAGGCTCCGCTGGGGCGACTTCACCAGCGCGGCACGCTACAACGCGACAGCCGCCTACGCGCAGTCGAAGCTGGCTCTGACGGTGTTCACCCGGACGCTGGCCGAGCAGGCCCAGGGCCGGCTGTCGGCGGTCAGTGTGCATCCCGGAGTCGTCAGGGGCGGACTCATGCGGCTGTACGCCCCGATCGGCGTGCCGGTGGCCGACGGCGCCGAGAACGTGCTGAATCTGTGCGACACCAGTACACCGGTGGACCACGGCGGCTATTACGACCAGCGTGCTCCTGCACGAGCGCACCCGCTGGTCTACGACCACCGGGTGGCGCTGCGGTTGTGGCGCATCAGCGCCCGCCTGACCACCCTGGACTGACTGGGCTGGTCCCATCAGCAGGACACCGCCAGCGTTGGAGGCGTCGTTACCGACCGAGCGGCCCGGTCGGCGCGGTACCGGCTACTCGCTCATTGTGATGGGCCGTAGCAGCAGATGGGTGGTCGTCAGCACGGCTGCACCAGTGGCGCGCAGCGCCGACACCGTGTCGTCAAGCGACTTCAACGTGGGGCACGACAGTCGCACGTCGGCGTCTGCCGCGACCCACCAGGCCGACAGCACCGCCGGATGCGTGCGCAGCACCGTCGTGAACTGTTCGCCCGCAGTGCCGCCGGGCAGGCGCACGAACACCAGCGCCTGGTAGGCGTGGGCCGGCCCGGCAGACAGGGGATCGGCGACATCGGCGTCGCGGGTGGGCCGCTGCGCCGCCGCCGTTGCCGGCATGGGCCGATCAGGGTCGCGGTGGTACTGTCGGCGGCCGCGGCCGCCGTCGGTGACGAGCTTGGTCATCGTCTGATGGTGCCTGCCGGAGTCAGGCGTGGCGGCTGCCTGACATGATCTTGACGGTGGCGGCGGCAGTCTTGACGATGCATTGACTGCGGTCCGGCAGCCTCGTTCCCGCGTGGCTCCTACCCGACTGGCGGAGGGCGATGATGATCGTGGTTCGTCCGAACCGCAGTGTAACGGTGTTGTTGTCCTCCTTCACCGCCGCCTTGGTACTCAGCTTCGCGGTCAATCGGGGTTTGGGGTGGCTCGGAGTGGGGGAGCCATGGCGCTTTCTCGCCAAAGCCTTCGCAGCCGCGGTGTTCCTGACGGCGCTGGTCGCCGTCGTGGGTCGGCGGGAGTCGGCTTAGGCGGTCCCGCCGCAGGCGCCATCGAGCGGACGGTTGGGCGGTGCCCAGGAGCCCGACGACATGGCGTCTGTCGCCGGCGGAGCCGTTGAGGCGTAGAGGTTTCGTCAAGGCGCTGGACCGGCTCGGGGCGAACCCGCTTTGGTGGAGACGTGAACCGCGCGAGTGCCCTGAGCCGGCGGCAGGCGACGCCTGCTGTGCGTGCTGTGCACGCCGGTCACCGCCACGACGACCGGCCGCCGCATACAGCGCCGTCGTGGTGGCCGGGGTGATCCTGGGGGTGCTCGCGCCGCGGTTGAGCAGCGCCCAGACCCGGCTGCAGCTGGCCGCGGTGCACGCGACGGTCGTGTTCGTGCTGGAGAGCGTGGTGTTCGCGCTCGTCGGGCTTGCGCTGCCGGACCTGATCGCAGGCCTGGCCGACACCGATCAGCGCTGGCTCATGCCGGCGCTGGTGATCGCCGCGGTGCTGATGGGCGTGCGGGTGGCGTGGGCGCTGCCGCTGTCGGCGTTCGGGCACTGGCGGCACGTCGGCGCGCAGCGACCGGTGTGGCAGGTGCCCGCGGTGATCTCCTGGGCGGGCGCACGCGGGGTGGTGCCGCTGGGCGCGGCGCTGTCGATCCCCCTCGTGGACGCCGCAGGCCGGGCGCTGCCTCATCGTGATCTGGTCGTCGTGCTGCCCACTGCCGTGATCGCGGTGTCGCTGGTGGTGCAGGGGTTCACGTTGGCGCCGCTGGTGCGCTGGGTGGACCTGGCCGTCCCGGCAGCCGACGCGACGCAGGAGTACGCGCTGGCCCGGCTGCGGGTGGCCGTGCCGCGGTGAGAGCGGAGGGCCGGCTGGTGTATCCGCGGCGTCAAGAATCCCAGGCCAGGCGTAGTGATCGCGTCAAGAAGCTACCCGCGCGCTCACACGCGGGCTTCGATTGCGGGACAGGGCCGGCTTCCGGCCGTCCTTCACTCTTTTCATCCTCTCGCAAGGAGGGCGTCATGCGTCATCAGGTGGAGCGGGCAGCCGGCGAACCCGAAGTGTCACCGTTCGGGATCCACCTCGCGCTGGGCGCCGTCGTGGTGGGCGTGTCGACGATCCTGGTCGGCGCCTACGTCACCGAGGCACCCGCGCGGCTGGTGCTGGCGGCCGCCGTGACGGGCGTGTTCGCCGCCGTCGTCGCCGACACCCGGGCGAGCCTGCTCACCGGCCTGCTCGGGTTCCTGCTGTTCGACGGCTTCCTGGTGAACCGCTTCGGTGAGCTGTCCTGGGACGGCGTCACCACCTCCTGGAACCTGAGCGTGTTCGGTGTGGCAGTCGGGCTGGGACTGGGGCAGCGGTGGATACGCTCTGTCGCACAGCCGAAAACAACGCCGGACGCCGGTCCTGCCGTGGCTGCGCCGATCTCCGGACGACGACAGGACGCCTGAGCCATGTCCGGCGCGCCCTCACCCGCGCCCCAGCAGGCGCATACAGCCGGGCATCCCGGCCGGAGCCGGCGGGGCGGCGCCCGGGGCCGGCGCCGTTCGTTGATCATGTTGGAGATCGCGTTCGGCCTCCCGATGTTGTCGGCGAAGGTGGCGACGGACTCCATCCACGCCGCACGGATCGTGCAGGTCGAGTCGAGTTGGCGGGACCTGTTCTGGTGGCTGATGCCGCAGAGGCGCGCCCACCACGTGGTGCGTTCCGGGCCGGCGCTGGCGCTGCTGCTCGACACCGGCCGGGTCCTGACCGTCAGCGTCGACCATCCCGAGCAGGCGCTCGCGGCGCTCGGCGAGCCGTCCTCGCACGCCGGCGTCGGCAGCTGAGGCGGGTGCCGGAGGCGCGGCTCACGGGGCCGTCAAGGAGGCGTCAAGAAAGCCGCGACCGGCGTAGCGATGCCGTCAAGGGCCCTTACGCCCTGGGGCGCGCGGGGATTGGATTAGCCCCGTTCCGGTCCGGGCCAGCCCAAGAACCGCAACAATACGGGCAAACTGCCACAAACAACGCACTCATGAAGGAGGCGCACGGTGGACCTGGTTTACGTGCTGCTCACGGTGGGTCTGTTCGCAGTGCTCGCCCTCGTCGTACGAGGAGCGGAGCGACTGTGACTGCCAACCTGGTCGGCCTGGTGATCGCCTGCGCACTGGCGGTCTTCCTGGTCTTCGCCCTGCTGTTCCCCGAGAAGTTCTGACGATTCGGAGAGTTGTCCTCAGATGAGTACGACAGCCGCGGGAGTGGTCTTCATCCTCTCGCTCATCGTGGCGCTGGCGGTCGCGTACCGCTACCTCGGTGACTACATGTTCCGTGTGGTCGCCGCGGAGCGCCACGGCCGCGTCGAGCGCGGCATCTACAAGGTGCTCGGCGTCGACCCGAACGCCGAACAGTCCTGGGGCGTCTACGCCCGCAGTCTGCTCGCGTTCTCGCTGATCTCGATCCTGTTCCTGTACGCCTTCCTGCGGCTGCAGGACCTCATCTTCAAGGTGCCGGACTTCGCGACCTCGATCGACGAGCGGGTCTTCCCGCACCTGGCCTGGAACACGGCAGTCAGTTTCGTGACCAACACGAACTGGCAGGCCTACTCGGGCGAGTCCACCATGACGCACCTCGTGCAGATGGCCGGGCTCGCGGTGCAGAACTTCGTCTCCGCTGCGGTGGGCATCGCGGTGGCGGTGGCCCTAGTGCGCGGCTTCGCCCGGCGCAAGTCCGAGCAGCTGGGCAACTTCTGGGTCGACCTGACCCGGATCACGCTGCGCATCCTGCTCCCGATCGCCGCCGTCGCGGCGCTGCTGCTGATCATCGGCGGCGCGGTGCAGAGCCTGTCCGA
Organism: Catellatospora sp. NPDC049111; assembly: GCF_040648615.1. Taxonomy (NCBI): domain Bacteria; kingdom Bacillati; phylum Actinomycetota; class Actinomycetes; order Micromonosporales; family Micromonosporaceae; genus Catellatospora; species Catellatospora sp. NPDC049111. The sequence continues at coordinate 69,304 of NZ_JBEZEB010000037.1, forward strand.
CGGCACCACACTGTCCACGCTGACCGGTGCGCAGCAGCACATCACCGGCGGTCCGGTGGCCAGCCAGGAGGCGATCAAGGAACTCGGCACCAACGGCGGCGGCTTCTACAACGTCAACTCAGCGCACCCGTTCGAGAACCCGACGACGTGGACGAACTGGCTGGAGATCTTCCTGCTGCTGGTGATCCCGTTCTCGCTGCCGCGGGTCTTCGGCCGGACGGTCGGCGACAACCGGCAGGGCTACGCGATCCTCGCCGTGATGGCGATCCTCGCCGTCGGCAGCATCGCGCTGACCAACGTCTTCGAACTGGGCGGCGCGGGCACGGTCCCGCAGGCCGTGGGCGCGGCCATGGAGGGCAAGGACGTCCGCTTCGGGCTGTCCGACTCGGCGACCTTCGCTGCCGCCACGACACTGACCTCCACCGGCGCGGTGAACTCGTTCCACGACTCCTACACCGCGCTCGGCGGCATGATGCCGATGATCAACATGATGCTCGGCGAGGTCGCGCCCGGCGGTGTCGGCGCGGGCCTGTACGGCATGCTGATCCTGGCCGTGATCACGGTGTTCGTGGCAGGGCTCATGGTCGGCCGCACCCCCGAGTACGTCGGCAAGAAGATCGGCGCCCGTGAGATCAAGTTCGCGTCGATGTACTTCCTGGTCACTCCGGCCCTGGTGCTGATCGGTGTCGCCGCCGCGATGGCGACGGGCAACTGGCAGACCCAGGCCAACGTGGGCCCGCACGGCTTCTCCGAGGTGGTCTACGCGTTCACGTCGGCGGCCAACAACAACGGCTCGGCCTTCGCCGGCATCACAGTCAACACGCCGTGGTGGGACACCGCGCTGGGGCTGGCCATGCTGCTCGGCCGATTCCTGCCGATCATCTTCGTGCTCGGCCTGGCGGGTTCGCTGGCCCGGCAGAAGGCGACCCCGGCCTCGGAGGGCACGCTGCCCACGCACAAGCCGCTGTTCATCGGCATGGTCGTCGGCGTCGTGGTGATCCTGATCGCCCTGACCTTCCTGCCCGCGCTCGCCCTCGGCCCGCTGGCCGAGGGCCTGTGAACCCGGCCGCAGAAACAGACAAGGACTAGAAATGACTGTCACATCAGTGGCAACCCCGAAGGCTCGGGTGGAACCGAGCCGGGTCGGCGGTGGGCTGCTCGATCCCAAGCAGCTGTGGAAGTCGCTGCCCGACGCCGTACGAAAGCTGAACCCGGCGACGCTGTGGCGCAACCCCGTCATGCTGATCGTCGAGGTCGGCGCGGTGTTCACCACCTTCCTGGCGATCACGCAGCCGTCCTGGTTCTCCTGGGCGATCACGATCTGGCTGTGGCTCACCGTGATCTTCGCGAACCTCGCCGAAGCCGTCGCCGAGGGCCGCGGTAAGGCGCAGGCGGCGACGTTGCGCAACGCCAAGAAGGACACCATGGCCCGCCGGCTGGTCGGCTGGTCGGAGGGCGCCAAGGCCACGCAGTACCGCGAGGAGTCCGTAGCGGCTGCCGCGCTCGCGCTGGGCGACGTCGTCGTGGTCGAGGCCGGGCAGATCATCCCGGGTGACGGCGACGTGATCGAGGGCATCGCCAGCGTCGACGAGTCGGCGATCACGGGCGAGTCGGCCCCGGTCATCCGGGAGTCCGGCGGCGACCGCAGTGCGGTCACCGGCGGCACCAAGGTGCTGTCCGACCGGATCGTCGTGAAGATCACCCAGAAGCCCGGCGAGAGCTTCATCGACCGGATGATCGCACTCGTCGAAGGCGCCAACCGGCAGAAGACCCCGAACGAGATCGCGCTCAACATCCTCCTCGCGGCACTCACGATCATCTTCTTGCTGGCCGTGGTCACCCTGCAGCCGATGGCGATCTACGCCAAGAACTGGCAGGGCGCCGCACTGGACACCGCGTCGTTCGGCCCGGAGGGCATCAGCGGCATCGTGCTCGTCTCGCTGCTGGTCTGCCTCATCCCGACGACCATCGGGGCGCTGCTGTCCGCGATCGGCATCGCCGGCATGGACCGCCTGGTGCAGCGCAATGTACTGGCCATGAGCGGCCGCGCCGTGGAGGCGGCGGGCGATGTCAACACCCTGCTGCTGGACAAGACCGGCACGATCACCCTGGGCAACCGCCAGGCATGGGAGTTCCTCGAGGTCTCCGGCGTGACGAAGGAGCAGGTGGCCGACGCCGCCCAGCTGTCCAGCCTGGCCGACGAGACGCCGGAGGGCCGCTCGATCGTGGTGCTGGCCAAGGAGCAGTACGGCCTGCGCGCCCGCGAGGAAGGCGTCATGCCGCACGCCACCTTCATCCCGTTCACCGCGCAGACCCGCATGTCCGGCGTGGACATCACGGAGAACGGCACGGTGCGCCAGATCCGCAAGGGTGCGGCCTCGGCCGTGATGAAGTGGGTACGCGACAACGGCGGGCACCCGACCGACCAGGTCGGCTCGCTGGTGGACGGCATCTCGGGCACCGGTGGCACCCCGCTGTTGGTCGCCGAGTTCGTTGCCGGGCAGCCGGCCCGCGCGCTCGGTGTGATCCACCTCAAGGACGTCGTCAAGTCGGGCATGCGGGAGCGCTTCGACGAGATGCGCCGAATGGGCATCCGCACCGTCATGATCACCGGTGACAACCCGCTGACCGCCAAGGCGATCGCCGACGAGGCCGGGGTGGACGACTTCCTGGCTGAGGCGACACCCGAAGACAAGCTCGCCCTCATCAAGAAGGAGCAGGAGGGCGGTCGGCTGGTCGCGATGACCGGCGACGGCACCAACGACGCCCCGGCCCTCGCTCAAGCCGACGTCGGCGTGGCGATGAACACCGGCACGTCGGCCGCGAAAGAGGCCGGCAACATGGTCGACCTCGACAGCGACCCGACCAAGCTGATCGAGATCGTCGAGATCGGCAAGCAGTTGCTGATCACCCGCGGCGCGCTGACGACGTTCTCCATCGCCAACGACATCGCCAAGTACTTCGCGATCATCCCGGCGATGTTCGCCGTGGTGTACCCGAGCCTGGACAAGCTCAACATCATGCGGCTGGCCAGCCCCGAGTCGGCGATCCTGTCGGCGGTCATCTTCAACGCCCTTGTGATCATCGCGCTGATCCCCCTCGCACTGCGCGGCGTGCGCTACACGCCGTCCAGCGCGAGCAAGCTGCTGACCCGCAACCTGTGGATCTACGGCCTCGGCGGCATCATCGCGCCCTTCATTGGAATCAAGATCATCGACATAATCATCTCGCTCATCCCAGGGATCTCGTGATGCGCATTCCCAGCTGGATCTCACAGCACCTGGCCGCGCTGCGTGCGCTGCTGTTCTTCACCGTCCTGGTGGGCCTCGCCTACCCGCTGGTGATCACCGGCGTCGCCCAGCTTCCGGGCCTGCGCGACAACGCCAACGGCTCGCTGGTCGAGGTGAACGGGCAGCCGGTGGGCAGTTCGATCATCGGCCAGTCGTTCACCGACGCCGACGGCAACGCGGTCAAGAAGTACTTCCAGAGCCGCCCGTCGGCTTCGGGGTACGACCCCGACGCCACCGCGGCCAGCAACCTCGGCCCGGAGAGCATGGAGGACACCCTGGGCGACCCGGCCCTGGACCCGAACTCCGAAGAGGGCGACGGCAGCAAGCAGGCCCTGCTCACCCAGGTCTGCGCCCGTAGCAAAGCCGTGGGCGAGCTGGAAGGCGTCAGCGGCGCCCGGCCCTACTGCACGTCCGACGGCGTCGGCGCGGTCCTGCGCGTCTTCTACACCGGCGGCCTGTCCGGCAAGGTCACCCGCGCCGTCAGCGTCAACCAGGCCTGCCCCGCGACGCCGTTCATCGCCACCTACGAGGGCGTGAGCGTGGAGTGCGGCAAGTTCGGTGAGGACTACAGCAAGGGCGTGCTGGTCCCGGTCCGGGGCGACGCCCCGGAGAAGTCGGCCATCCCGGCCGACGCGGTCACCGCCAGCGGCAGCAGCCTCGACCCGCACATCAGCGTCGAGTACGCCAAGCTGCAGGCCAAGCGCGTCGCCGCCGAGCGCGGCGTGAGCATCGACAAGGTCAACGCCCTGATCGACGAGCACACCGACGCCCGCGCCCTGGGCTTCATGGGTGAGCCCGCAGTCAACGTCCTCGAGCTGAACCTGGCCCTGGACCGCATGTAGTGCACCGAGGGGCTCCCACGATGCGCGGGAGCCCCTTCCCGGCAAGCGAGGGACAGGACCAGCGACATGTCGCGAGGCCAGTTGCGGATCTACCTCGGCGCCGCGCCCGGCGTCGGCAAGACGTACGCCATGCTCGAGGAGGCCCAGCGCCGCCGCGACCGCGGCACCGACGTGGTCGTCGGGTTCGTGGAGACCCACGGCCGCCAGCACACCCTGCAGATGATCGGCGATCTGGAGCTGGTCGACCGGCGCACCATCGAATACCGGGGCGCCACGTTCACCGAGATGGACGTCGACGCGATCCTCGCCCGCCGCCCCGAGGTCGTGCTCGTCGACGAGCTCGCCCACACCAACGTGCCCGGCTGCCGCAACGCCAAGCGCTGGCAGGACATCAACGAACTGCTCGACGCCGGCATCCACGTGCTGTCCACCCTCAACATCCAGCACCTGGAGTCGCTCAACGACGTCGTGCAGACCATCACCGGGGTGCCGCAGCGCGAGACCGTGCCCGACGAGGTCGTCCGCCGCGCCGAGCAGGTCGAGCTCATCGACATGACCCCCGAGGCGCTGCGCCGGCGCATGGCCCACGGCAACGTCTACCGGCCCGAGAAGATCGACGCCGCGCTGGGCAACTACTTCCGCGTCGGCAACCTCACCGCGCTGCGCGAACTGGCCCTGCTGTGGCTGGCCGACAAGGTCGACGAGCAGCTCGACCGCTACCGCAACCAGCACAAGATTGACGCCACCTGGGAGGCCCGCGAACGGGTCGTGGTCGCGCTCACCGGCGGGCCCGAGGGTGACACCCTGATCCGCCGCGCCGCCCGCATCGCCGACCGCGCCCGCGGCGCCGACCTGCTGGCCGTGCACGTGTCCCGCAACGACGGCCTCGCCGGAGCGGACCCCGCGCTGCTGGCAAAGCAGCGCATCCTCGTGGAGAGCATGGGCGGCACCTACCACCAGGTCGTCGGCACCGACGTGCCCACCGCCCTGCTCGACTTCGCCCGCGGCGTCAACGCCACGCAGCTCGTCCTCGGCGCCAGCCGCCGCGGCAAGTTCGCGCAGGTCTTCTCCCGCGGCGTCGGAGTCACCACGACCGCCGAGTCCGGCGCCATCGACGTGCACCTGGTCACCCACGCGGAGGCGCGCCGCGGCCGGCTGACCCAGCCGTCGGCCGCCAGCGCGCTGTCCACCCGCCGCCTGCTGGCCGGATACGCACTTGCCGTGCTCGGGCTCCCGCTGCTGGCCCTGATGCTGTACCAGCTCGGCGACCTCAACCTCGGCACCGACATCCTGCTGTTCCTCGCCGCGGTGGTGGCCGTGGCACTGGTCGGCGGCATGTGGCCCGCCATCCTCGCCGCCATCGGCGGCTCCGCGCTGCTCAACTACTTCTTCGTCCCCCCGATACGGCAATGGACGATCGCCGAACGCGAGAACCTGCTCGCCCTGGTCGTGTTCGTCGTCGTCGCCATCGCCGTCAGCGCCACCGTCGACTCCGCCGCCCGACGCACCCGCGAAGCAGCCCAAGCCGGCGCCGAGGCGCAGACCCTGGCCACCGTCGCCGGCAGCGTCCTGCGCGGCGACCGTCCGCTGACCGCGCTGCTGCAACGCCTGAAGGAGACGTTTGGCCTGGAATCGGTCACGCTGCTGGAGGCGCGCGACGACGCCCCCCACAGTCCCGACCGCCGTCACGAGGTGTCGATGTGGCGGGTCGTGGCCACCGTCGGCGGCCAGCCCTGCTTCGCCCCCGGCGAAGCCGACACCGACGTGCCCGTCAGCGAGAACCTCACCCTCGTCCTACGCGGACAGCCCCTCGCCGCAGCCGACCGGCGCATCCTCGAGGCGTTCGCGTCCCAGGCCGCGCTCGCGCTGCGCCACGAACGCCTCGCCGAACAGGCCGCCACCGCCCAGCCGCTGGCCGAAGCCGACCGCATGCGCACCGCCCTGCTCGCCGCCGTCAGCCACGACCTGCGCACCCCCCTCGCGTCGGCGAAAGCCGCGGTGGACAGCCTGGCCAGCAGCGAAGTCGACTTCGACGACGACGACCGCGCCGAACTGCTGACCACCGCCGCCGAGTCACTCAACCGACTCAACCGGCTGGTCGAGAACCTGCTCGACATGAGCCGCCTGCAGGCCGGGGTCCTCGGCGTGTCCCGGCGCGCCATGGGCTTCGAGGAGGTCGTGCCGCACGCCCTGGACGAACTCGGCACCCCGGGCCGAGGGGTGCGCATGCGGATCCCCGCCGACCTGCCCGCCGTCCACGCCGACCCGGGGCTGCTGGAGCGGGTCCTGGTCAACGTCATCGGCAACGCGCTGCGCTACAGCCCCGCCGACCGGCCGCCCCTGGTCAAGGCCAGCGAACACGCCGGACGCGTCGAGCTACGCATCGTCGACCACGGCCCCGGCATACCCGAAGCCGACTGGGAACGGGTGTTCCTGCCATTCCAGCGCGCCGGCGACCGCAGCAACGACACCGGCGTCGGCCTCGGACTCGCTCTGGCACGAGGACTGAGCGAAGCCATGGACGGCACCCTCACTCCCGAGTCGACCCCCGGCGGCGGCCTGACCATGGTCCTGTCGCTGCCCGTGGCACAAACCCCAGAAAACGCGCCCGAGGCCATGCCTGCCGGAAGGACGGCACCATGACGAAAGTCCTGATCGTCGACGACGAGCCGCAGATCCTGCGCGCGCTGCGCATCAACCTGCGCGCCCGCGGCTACGAGATCGAAGTCGCCGGCGACGGCGCCTCCGCGCTGCGGGTGGCCAGCGCCTACCACCCCGACGTGCTCGTCCTCGACCTCGGCCTGCCCGACATGGACGGCATCGACGTCATCCGTGGCCTGCGGGGCTGGTCGGCGGTCCCGATCGTCGTGCTGTCCGGGCGCACCGGCAGCGAGGACAAGGTGCAGGCCCTCGACGCCGGCGCCGACGACTACGTCACCAAACCGTTCGGCGTCGACGAACTGCTGGCCCGCATCCGGGCGGTCACCCGCCGCCACGCCGCCACGCCCGACGCACGCAGCGTCGTGCAGATCGGCCGGTACCGCGTCGACATCGCCAACCACCAGGTCAGCGACGTCTCCGGCGGCGGCGACGTGCGCCTGACGCCGACGGAATGGCAGCTGCTCGGCGCGCTGGTGCGCAACCCCGGCAAGCTGGTCACCCACCGCCAGCTCCTGCGCGAGATCTGGGGCCCGCAGTACGCCACCGAGACCAACTACCTGCGCCAGTACATGGCCCAGCTGCGCCGCAAGCTCGAAGACGACGCAGCGCACCCGCGGCAGCTGCTGACCGAGCCCGGCATGGGCTACCGCTTCGTACGATCACCGGACATCCCCGCCCAATGATCGGTCACGCCCTTGGCACCACCTGGCGAGCGCTGAGTTCAGCCGCGCCCAGCCTGCGGCCGGCTCTGCACGCCAGGTGGTGAATCGCCGGCAGGCGAGGCAAGGCAACGGTAAGGAGTACGCGCCATGGACGTCCGTCTGATCACCACCGCCGGAATCGAGCAGCGCACGGTCGAGGAACTACCCACACTGCTCGCCCGCGACGACGTGCTGGTCTGGGTCGACATCCCCAGCTGCGACGCGCAGGCCGCGCAAGTGCTCTCCGAGGTCTTCGGCCTGCACCCGCTCGCACTGCGTGACTGCGTCGAACGCAACCGCGTACCCAAGGTCCACGCCTACCCCAACCACGTCCTCGTCGTGCTGCACGCCCCCGAAAAGGGCCAACGCGGCCACGTGCACTACATCGAACTCAACCAGATCATCGGCCGCAACTACCTGGTGACCGTCCACGGCCCGATCAACCCGGCCGTCGACCCCGCAGCCGCGCTGCGCGAGACCAACGCCGTGCTTGAGCGCATGCACGCCGGGCGGCTGCGTCCGGCCACACCCTTCGAACTGTCCTACGCGATCGTCTCCGCCCTGGCCCGCAACCAGGAGGCCTACGTCGAGACCGCGACCAGCGACGTGTGGCGCCTGGAACAGCGGGTCACCGGCGGCGACGTCGGCGACCCCGAACAGTTCCTGACCGAGCTGTTCCAGGCCCGCCACGGACTGCTCGCCGTACGGACCATGAGCGCGCTCAGCGGCGCGATCTACGGCCGGATGACGACACTGCTGACCAACATGCCGCCCGAAGGTCAGCGGCTCGCCGCCGACCTCGCCGAGCAGTTCGATCGTGTCCGCAGCGTCGCCGACAGCGAACGCGAGTACCTCCAAGGAGTGATCGAGTTCTACCAGACCATCGTCACCGTCCGAGCCGCGCTGGTCGGCCAGGCACAGAACGAGGAGGTCCAGCGGCTCACCGAAGCCAGCTACGCCCAGAACGAGGAGATCAAGAAGATCTCCGGGTGGGCGGCCATCCTGTTCGCCCCGACGCTCGTCGCCGCCGTCTACGGCATGAACTTCGAGTACATGCCGGAGTTGCACTGGCGCGGCGCGTACCCGGCGGCACTGGTCCTGATGGTGATGTCGTCGCTGGGGCTGTACTGGACGTTCAAGCGGCGGGGCTGGCTGTGACCGCCGCCGGGCCGTGAAGGACTCCAGGCCTGGGTGCGTGCCTCCGACCGCGGCGCGCACCTCGTCCCTCCACGCCGCGACCGCCGTGGTGTCCGCCTGCGCTGCACATCAAGCCGCCGTCAAGAAACCGCCGACAGCCGTCGGGAAACCGTCAAGACGGGTAGCGGTGGTCGGCCGAACCCGCGACGGTAGGCAGGCACACGTGGAAACCGCAGGTGATGGGCAGGGCTGATGAGCGTGGTCGCCGTGACGATATTGCTGGTCGCCCTATCGGCGACCGTGCTCGCCACCCGCGCTCGCACGTTCAAGCCGCCCGGTGAAGGCATCAGGTTCGACGAAGCGGCGGTCACCATCATCGCCAGGGCCACCGCCCACAGGCCGGTGCGCCTCATCGCGATCAAGCCGACCGGGCGTGACCTGTCCCCGGGTGGCCACGCGGAGGCCCCGCAGGCCCACTACGCCGAGGCGATCTTCCTCGAGGTCACTGTGGCGCGGGCCCACCGCGGCGTGTACCACGTGCACGGCGAGCACTACAGCGGCTACCGGATCCTGACGGTGACGGGTTCGTCCGCAGGCCGGGCCGTGGCAGCGGTGCTGCTCGGCATCCGCGACGTGACCGGGCACGTGCCCAGCGTCGACTTCAGCTGGCCGACGCGCGGCCACGCCCGGCACCTGCTGCGTTTCCTGCTCCTGGGCGTCGGCCAGGTCGCCCCGGCGACCCGGGAGATCCTGCGACGGGCCGAGGCCGACAGCGCCCGCCGCCCGAAGGTGCATGTCGGTCCCTAGCCGCATTCCCGGCGACGAGCTCACGCGCACTCCACCGATCACGGCATGGCGCCCGTGCCGCCGGGCGCCGGGACGCCGGTCACCGCCACCACGCCGCACGTCGTGGGGGATGATCCGGTTATGGCACGTGGACAGCTGCGTATCTACCTCGGCGCCGCGCCCGGCGTCGGCAAGACCTACGCCATGCTGGAGGAGGCCCAGCGCCGGCGCGGGCGCGGCACCGACGTCGTGGTCGGGCTCGTCGAGACCCATGGCCGTAAGAGCACCGCCGACATGCTCGACGGACTGGAGGTCGTGCCCCGCAAGAGCATGGACTACCGCGGCGCGGCCTTCACCGAGATGGACGTCGACGCGGTGCTGGCCCGCGCCCCGCAGGTCGCCGTCGTCGACGAACTCGCCCACACCAACGTGCCCGGCAGCCGTAACACCAAACGCTGGCAGGACATCGCCGAGCTGCTCGACGCGGGCATCACCGTGCTGTCCACGGTCAACATCCAGCACCTGGAATCGCTCAACGACGTCGTCGAGCAGATCACCGGCGTAGTCCAACGTGAGACCGTCCCGGACCAGGTCGTACGCCAGGCTGACCAGGTCGAGCTCATCGACATGACCCCGGAGGCCCTGCGTCGGCGCATGGCGCACGGCAACGTCTACCAGGCCGAGAAGGTCGACGCCGCGCTGGGCAACTACTTCCGCGTCGGCAACCTCACCGCCCTGCGCGAGCTAGCGCTGCTGTGGCTGGCCGACAAGGTCGACGAGCAGCTCGACCGCTACCGCGCCGACCACGACATAGCCGGACAGTGGGAGACCCGCGAACGCGTCGTCGTCGCCGTCACCGGCGGACCGGAGGGCGACACCCTCATCCGCCGTGCCGCCCGCATCGCCGGGCGCAGCAAAGGCGCCGACTTGCTGGCCGTGCACGTGACCCGGTCCGACGGCCTCGCCGGGGCCGACCCGGCCCTGCTGGCCAAGCAGCGTCTGCTCGCCGAGAGCCTCGGCGGCACCTACCACCAGGTGGCCGGCGGCGACATCCCGCGAGCGCTGCTCGACTTCGCCCGCGGTGTCAACGCCACCCAGCTCGTGCTGGGCGCCAGCCGCCGCGGCCGCCTCGCGCAGATTTTCTCCCCGGGCGTCGGCGTGACCACCACCGCCCTGTCCGGGGCGATCGACGTGCACCTGGTCTCCCACGAGAGGGTCGGGCGGGGCCGGCGCCGCTCCCTCGCGGTGGGCACGTCCGCGCTGTCCCCGATGCGTCGGCTGGCGGGTTTCGCCGTGGCCGTCGTCGGGCTGCCGCTGCTGACCCTGGTGCTGTACGCGCTGCGCGGCGACCTGTCACTGGCCAGCGACATCCTGCTCTACCTCGCGATGGTCATCTCCGTCGCGCTGGTCGGCGGGCTGTGGCCGGCCCTGCTGGCAGCGGTGGCCGGGTCGCTGCTGCTCAACTTCTTCTTCACCCCGCCCGTGGGCACCTTCACCATCGCCCAGCGGGAGAACATCCTCGCCCTGGGCGTCTTCGTCCTGGTGGCCGCCGCGGTCAGCGCCGTCGTCGATCTGGCCGCCCGGCGCACCCGCGAAGCAGCCCAGGCATCCGCCGACGCCGCGACGCTGGCCACCGTCGCCGGTAGCGTCCTGCGCGGCACCCGACCCCTGCAGGCGTTGCTGGAGAACCTGCGCGAGACGTTCCACCTCGACGCGGTCACCGTGCTCGAACGCCGCCCTGACATCCCGACCGGCCCCGACTGCCAGACCGACCCCGCCGCCTGGCGGGTCGCCGCGACCGTCGGCGGCCAACCCTGCTTCACCCCGAGCCAGGGCGACACCACCGTCAGCGCCGACGAGCAGGTCAGCCTCGTACTGCGCGGGCCCGCACTGCCCGCCACGGACCGGCGCGTCGTCGAGGCGTTCGCCGCCCAGGCGGCGCTCGCGCTCCGACAGGAACGCCTCGCCGAGGAAGCCGCCAAGGCCAAACCACTCGCCGAAGCCGACAAACTGCGCACCGCGCTGCTCGCCGCGGTCAGCCACGACCTGCGCACCCCGCTCGCCTCCGCCATCGCCGCCGTCGCGAGCCTACGCAGCGACGACATCACCTTCGACGAACACGACAAGGCCGAGCTGCTCGCCACCGCCTCGGAATCGCTGGACCGGCTGAACCGGCTGGTCAGCAACCTGCTGGACATGAGCCGCCTGCAGGCCGGCGCGGTCGGCGTCGCCGCCACCACCCTGTGGCTCGACGAAGCCGTGCCCACCGCACTCGACGAACTCGGCGAACCAGGCCGGGCGGTGCAGGTGCGCATCCCCGACGACCTGTCCGCCGTTCGGGCCGACCCCGGACTGCTGCAGCGGGTCCTGGTCAACATCGTCAGCAACGCCCTGAGGTTCAGCCCACCCGGCCGACCGCCGCTGATCACCGCCAGCGAACACGCCGAACAGGTCGAACTGCGCGTCATCGACCACGGCCCCGGCATCCCCGACGACCAACGCGACCAGGTGTTCCTGCCGTTCCAGCGACTCGGCGACCGCGACAACGACACCGGCGTCGGTCTTGGCCTGGCACTGTCCCGCGGGCTGGCCGAAGCGATGGGCGGGACCCTGCTTCCGGAGACGACACCCGGTGGTGGCCTCACCATGATCCTCAACCTGCCTGCAGAGCCGGCGTCGGCAGGCCTCACCGCCGCAGAAGCTGCCGCCGCCGAACGTGCCCTCACCGAAGGTCTGCACCATCGCAGGCCGGATTCCGAACACGGTGAGCCGTAAAGGCCAATGGCTTCTCGTGTCATCGGATACCTCCGTGGATACTCCGGCCTTCAGACCGGAGAGGAAACGGACCTCCTACGGAGCAGGGCAGGAAAGGCCGGTTCGCCACCAGGGCGAATCCGGCGTCCACCGGTGTTACGGGAGAGAACGGGTGTGCTGATTTGTTGCGGCCTGGCCGGCGAAAACCAAGCCGGCCGGGCCTACCGCCGGGCTGGCGGGAAGTCAGGTCTGTGGAGCCTGTGTAAGACCGATGGGCGGTACACCGCTCCTTGCTGGTAAACCCAGGTCGGCAACGGGCTATGAAGCAGAAACCTCAACCCGCGAGGGTCGAATCCCCCTGCTTCGGCTGGGGGAGATGTCAACTTGACGAAATTCATACACCCGCTGCTCCGCGCGAGCGCGCATGCTCTATGCCACACATGCGTTTCAGGAGGCGGGAATGGGCGCCACGGCCGGTGGATTCACGGGCTTCGTCGGAGCGGTGCTGTGCGGCCTGGCGGCGCTGGTCGCATTGTGGGTGGTCCTCGGCGGGGTAAGGATCGTCAACCAGGTCGAACGGGGCGTGGTGTTCCGGTTCGGCCGGGTCCTGGGCCGTATCCGCCAGCCTGGCCTGACGCTACTGATCCCGCTCATCGACCGCCTCCGGAAGGTCAACATCCAGATCGTGACACTGCCCATCCCGTCGCAGGAGGGCATCACCCGCGACAACGTGTCGGTCAAGGTCGACGCGGTCGTGTACTTCCGGGTCGCCGACCCATACAAGGCCGCGATCGAGGTGCAGAACTACCGGTACGCCACCGAACTGCTGGCACAGACGTCCCTGCGGTCGATCATCGGCAAGGCGGAGCTCGACGACCTGCTGTCCAACCGCGATGAGCTGCACCGGGAGCTGCGGGCTCTGCTGGACGAGCCGATGATCGCCTGGGGCATCCACATCGACCGGGTCGAGATCAAAGACGTGCGGCTGCCGGAGTCGATGAAACGGTCGATGTCCAAGCAGGCCGAGGCTGAGCGCGAGCGCCGGGCCCGGGTGATCACCGCTGACGGCGAGTTCCGGGCGGCGCAGAGCCTGGCGGACGCATCCACGATCATGGCAGGGACACCCGGGGCCCTGCAGCTGCGGCTGCTGCAGACCGTGGTCGAGGTCGCCGCGGAGAAGAACTCGACGCTGGTCATGCCGTTCCCGGTGGAGCTGCTGCGCTTCTTCGAACAGCACACCACCGCACCGCCGGCACAGGCGGCGAAGATCCCGCAGGAGCGGCCCGCCGCCGACTGATCACGGTTCTGCACTGCCTCAACCGTGCGCCACTGGCGAGCTGCCGACCTGGACGTGTCCACCGATGGCGGCTGCGGGAAGTTCCGTGGCAGGGGCCCCATGGCCGCCGCTGGATTATCGTCAGAGGGGTGAGCGGATGGTCCCGTCGAGATCGTCTGGCTTTGACAGCTGCCGTGGCCGGCCCGCTGGCAGTGTCGCTGCTCCTCGTGCCGTTCCGCAGCGGCCTGGTCAACACGCACGTCGCGCTGGTGCTGGTCGTGGTGATCGTCGCGGTCGCCGCCGCCGGCAACCGGCTGGCCGGCATCGTGGCAGCGATGTCGGCGGGTGTGTGGTTCGACTTCTTCTTCACCGCGCCCTACCAGCAGCTGGCCATCACGGACCGGCAGGACGTCGAAACGTTCCTTCTGCTGCTCGTCGTCGGAAGCGCGGTGACGGAACTGGCCGTGTGGGGACGCCGCCAGCAGGAGCGGGCCGCTCGGGAAGCCGGCTACCTGGCAGGGCTCCAGGCTGCCGCCGCCGCGGGTGCCACGGGAGCGTCGGCGACCACGCTCGTACGGGACGTGCGCGCACAGCTGATCGGGACCCTCGACCTGAGCGGCTGCCGGTTCGAGCCAGGCGTCGCGGGTCTCGGCGACCCGCCACGCCTGCTGCGCGACGGCAGCGTGGTATGGCACGGCAGATCCTGGGACGCCGACCGTGACGGCCTGCCGGCCGACACCGACATCGAACTGAGGGTCGAGAACGGCGGCCGTCTACACGGCCGCTATGTGCTGCGCGCCAAGCCGGACGCGCACCCGTCACGCGAGCAGCGCCTGGTTGCCGTCACCCTGGCCGACCAGGTCGGTGCGGCACTCGGCTGAACCGGGCAGACACCTCACCAGCCTCGTCCCGTGTGGCGGGGCGCAGACCGTACCTGCTCGACAATTGCTGGGGTACGTCCGTGTAGGCCGCGCGGTAGGCCGCGCTCCTGACCCGAGCGGCACCCCGGTCCCGTCGGCCATGTGCAGGATGCCGGTATCGCGGCCCTACTACAGAGTCGACCAGCCTGCGCCGAGTTTTGATCATTCGAAGGACCGGACCGTCTTGACGAAATCTTGACGCCCCCACGTTCGGCAAATGGCCTATCGTGGCTCACCTACGGTTCGACTCGGGCATCAGGCGGATATGAACGACACTAAAACGGCCGAAGCGATCGAGTACGCCGTTCCGGCGACCGTGGAAAGCCCCGACCACATCACTCCACCGTCCGGCCGGTTGAACCGCTGGCTGCTGCAGCACCGGGTGCAGCCGGTCGGGCCGGAGGCCGACGAGAGCCACGCCAAGCCGCAGTCGTGGTGGAAGGTCATGTGCCTGACC